>JBCBLJ010000229.1:0-10536 GCA_038520195.1 Planctomycetota bacterium | reverse complement strand
ATCGGCAACCGATTTTCGCTCCAGAGGTAGTGGAACGTATCCTCGTAGACGGGAATCGAGATGCGCGCCGGGATGCCGAGAGTTCCAGCGAGGTGCCGGATAAACCGCCGGGCATCGTCATGCGTGTAGCCGTAGGAGGTTCCTTCGTCCGCGATGTAATCCGCGTTTTGCCAAATGGGTTCCCCGTCGCGACGCCACAGGCACGTGAGTGCCCAACGCGGCAAAGACTCGCCGGGATACCATTTGCCCTGGCCATAGTGCAGCAGCGCACCGGGCGCGAGCGTGTCGCGGAGCTTGAGCAGAAGGACATTGGACAGCACTCGTTTTTCCTGGCCGACCGCGTCGGTGTTCCACTGCGGATCGTCGGTGTCATCGATGCCGACGAAGGTCGGTTCGCCGCCCATCGTGAGACGTGCGTCGCCCTGCTCGCGGAGCACGGAGTCGACGTGATCACCGGTTTGCAGGAGTTGTTGCCACTGAGCGTCGGTGTAGGGCTTGGTGGTGCGCGGCGTCTCGACGATCCGCGTCAACTTCATTTCGTGCTCGAATTCGACTTCGCACTCACCGAGTCCGCCCGCGATCGGCGCAGCATCACCGTAGTGTGGGGTGCAAGCCAGTGGGATGTACCCTTCGCCAGCGAAGAGTCCGCTGGTCGGGTCCAAGCCGACCCAGCCGGCGCCCTGAAGATAGACTTCGCACCAAGCGTGAAGGTCGCAGAAGTCCTCGGCCGGCCCGGTGGGGCCTTCGATCGGTTTTTCGTCGGCGGCCAGTTGGATGGCGTAACCTGATGCGAATCGGGAGGCAATACCAATGTGCCGGAACGCCTGCACCATCAACCATGCCGAATCGCGACAAGACCCGCTGGCGAGCGTGAGCGTTTGCTCGGGCGTTTGCACACCTGGTTCGAGACGGACCGTGTAGTCCACCGTTTCCTGTGCGAGCTGATTCACGTTGACGAGAAAGTCATTTAGCCGCTCATCCTGTTTAGGAAACCGGCCAATGAAGTTCGCGAGTTCTGGCGTCATCTCCTCGGTAACGAGGTACGGCGTGAGCTGCGCTTTCACCTCGCCGCGATACTCGAACGGCCAGGCATCGCTGCCTTCTTCAAGAAAGAAGTCGAACGGGTTGATGACCGTCATTTCCGCTTCGAGGTCGACGACGACTTCGAACTTGCGGGTTGGGTTTGGGAAGACCGTTCGCGCAACTGGATTGGCAAACGGATCTTGTTGCCAATTCAAAAAGTGCTCTTCAGGCTCGACACGCAAGTTGTACGCGGCGATCGGTGTCCGGGTGTGATGTGCCGGGCGAAGTCGGATGAGTTGCGGGCCGAGCTGGGTGGGTCTGTCGTAGTGATAGGTTGTACGATGGTGCAGCGCAACGCGGATGGTCATGATGCGTGAGAAGCGTAGAAGTAGTCGTTGCCGAGTGATTCGCCAATTGCGTTGAGTTCGCATTGGAGGCGATCGATGAACTGGTGCATGCCGCCGGCGATGACCTCCTTGACGGTGGTGTTTTGCAGACGATGTCTTAGAGCGACGAGCTGTTGTCGTGCTTCGCTTTCGCGTTCGCCGCCGGATTGTTTTTCGATCTCGCGGAGTGAACGGTCGGCGTGTGCGATGCAGGAGTAAATCGATCGCGGGAACGTGGGGTGAAAGATAAAGAAGGACACGATCTTTTGAATGTCCATCAGATGATGTTCGCGCAAATAGGCTTCGAGCCCGCTGATCGCCATCAGAAGTGTCGACCACTGGAGGTCGTCGACGGCGGTTCCGACATCATCCACACTCGGTAGAAGGTTAAAGTACTTGACGTCGAGGATCCGCGAAGTCTTGTCGGCCCGCTCAATCAGCCGCCCGACATTCATGAAATGCCAGGCGGTGTCGTGTGCCATCGTTCCATCCAGCACGCCTGCCCAGAGTAGCGCGTGCCGCCGAACCTGATCAAAGAACTCGGACGTCGGGTCTTCCAACTGTGCTTCGCGGCCGTCACGCACGAAGTGGTAAAACGCGTTGAGTTCTTCGAAGGACTCCGTCGAGAGTACTTCGCGAACGGACCGCGCGTTTTCCCGAGCGGCCCTCAGGCAGGAAAGCATCGAGCTGGCGTATTCGGTATCGAACGCGAGGTAATGGACGACGCTTTGGAGCGTTGCTTGACCGTACTTTTCCGCGAACCACTCGTTGTCACCGGACGCATGAATGAGCGGTTCCCATGGATTGATGATGTAGTCGGACTGGTCGAGCGTCATGTGCAACGTGACTTCCAAGAACCTCGCGAGGTTCTCGGCGCGTTCGGCCTGACGGCTCATCCAGTACAGGGACTCGGCGACTCTTGCGAGCATGTTGTGTGACCTTGAAGCTTGCTTGCTAGGGTGACTCCGCCGGTCCCGGCGTGGCAACCGACTGCCCCTCTTCGGCCACAACCCACGTGTCTTTGCTGCCGCCACCTTGAGACGAATTGACGACGAGAGAACCCTTGCGAAGTGCGACTCGCGTCAGCCCCCCGGGGAGCACCCAGACGTCGTTGGGGCGACTGCAAAGGATGTACGGCCGAAGATCGACATGTCTTCCTTCGAGCGATTCGTCGATCATGGTCGGCATTCGAGAGAGCCGCAACGTCGGTTGCGCGATCCAGTTTCGCGGGTCCGCCTGTATTTGCTTCGCGAACTCCTCACGCTCTTTGGGCGAAGCGTTGGGCCCGATCAAAATGCCGTAGCCTCCCGACATGCCCGCGGCTTTGACCACCAGTTCATCGAGGTGATCGAGCACGTATTGGCGATCTTCGTCGCGTTGGCAAAGGTAAGTCGGGACGTTTGGAAGGATCGGCTCCTCGCCGAGATAGAACCGAATCATCTCGGGAACATACGCGTAGACGACTTTATCGTCGGCGACGCCCGTACCGGGCGCATTGGCGAGTGACACGTTTCCGGCTTTGTAGGCGTCCATCAAACCGGCAACCCCGAGCACGCTATCTTCGCGAAAGACCTTGGGGTCAATGAAGTCATCATCGATTCGGCGGTAGATGACGTCGACGCGGCGAAGACCCGTCGTCGTACGCATGTAGACCAAGTCGCCTTCGACGCACAGGTCTCGGCCTTCGACCAACTCGACGCCCATCCGTTGGGCCAGAAAAGAATGCTCGTAGTACGCACTGTTGTAGACACCAGGCGTGAGCACGACGACCGTCGGATCGGTCACGTGCGGCGGTGCGATATCACAAAGCAGTTTGAAGAGTCGGGACGGATAGTCCGAAACGGGGCGTACACGTGAGGCGCGGAAGACTTGCGGGAAATTGCGTTTCATGACGTGCCGATTTTGAAGCACGTAGGAAACGCCCGACGGACAACGCAAGTTATCCTCCAGCACGTAAACGCTGCCAGTGTCGTCGCGAACAAGATCGGTGCCCGTGATGTGGCACCAAACATCATTGAATGGCCGCAGTCCCTTGCATTGCTGCAGGTAAGCCGGACAGCTTTCGATCACATCCAGGGGCACGATGCCTTCTTTCACGATCTCCTGCGGACCATAGATGTCGCAGAGGAATCGATTCAGTGCCGCGATCCGCTGTTTGAGCCCTGCTTCGATGTGCTTCCAAAGCATCGCCGAAATCAGCCGCGGGACGACGTCGAAGGGCATGATCTTTTCCGTTCCCGCCCGATCACTATAGACGGTGAACGTGATCCCCATCCGGTAGAGCGTGTGTTCGATGATCTGTTGCCGTCGCCCCAGCTCGCGTGGCGGCAGCTGGTTGAACAACTCAACAAGTTCTTCCGCACCGGGACGCGCGATGTTTTGCTCATCGACCAGTTCGTCAAAGAACTCGTCGGTTTCATATTGGTTCAACCGCGGGATCGGTCGAGGCGTGGCCGGTGGTGTCCCGTCGACGGAGGAGGCTTGATGTTGCATTGGCGAAACCCGAGCGATTGCCGATGAGCTGGAGCGTCGAAGATTGGAGAAGTCGCTGGATCCGCCAAAACCCCAGCGTTCGACGTGCGTATCGTACTCGAAGAGGCGACCGCGATTGGGTGCGGACGGCATGCGGTCAGCGTTCGGGTGGACATTGAACCCGAAGCAACGCGTAGCGGGCTATTCGATCAACGGTGTTGGCGGATCCCTGCGTCGTTTTGGCGTCGCGGCATTCCAACCGCCGCTTACGCCAGACGGCACCTCGGGAAAGCCGCGTGGCACGATTCTCGGCGAAGCCTACTTGGCTTCCGCTAAGCCTGTTGTGTCAGAGCCTTGTCACTGATGTCCTTGCGGCACCAGGCGCCAGCCCAGCGGATTTTCTGGACGGCGGTGTAGGCCTTTAGTTTTGCGCCGCTGATGGAGTCGGCGATGGCCGTCACGCCGAGAACCCGCCCGCCGGAGTTGACTACATTCCCCTCTTTGTTTTCCGTGCCAGCGTGGAAGACTTTGACATCGTCAACGCCCGCCGCATCGTCCAGTCCCGAGATGGCGTGCCCTTTGGTGTAGCTTCCGGGGTAGCCTTCGCTGGCCATCACGACGCAGATGCTCGGTCGGGGGTCCCACTGAAGTGTCTCGATCTCGCGCAACTTTCCGTCGGCGGCGGCGACTAAGACTTCGACCAAATCGGTTTTGAGCCGCATCAGCAGCGGTTGGCATTCGGGGTCCCCGAATCGCACGTTGAACTCAAGTACTTTCGGCCCGGCCGTTGTCAGCATCAGCCCTGCGTAGAGCACGCCTTTAAACGGTCGTCGGGCACGTTTCATCGCGTGAACGACGGGGACGAGAACGTCGGACTCGATCTTTGCGAACAACTCTTCATCGACGATCGGTGTCGGGCAGTAGGCGCCCATACCGCCGGTGTTGGGACCGACGTCTCCATCGCGGGCGGGTTTATGGTCCTGCGCCGCCGGTAACGAGATGATTGTCTCACCGTCGGTAATCGCCAGCACGCTCGCTTCCTGGCCGATCAGCCGCTCTTCGATGATGAGTTCGTTACCTGCCTCACCGAATTCACGCTGCCCGGCGATGCGGTCGATCGCCGCCAACGCATCATTGCGGGTCTCGCAAACGATGACGCCTTTTCCCGCGGCAAGCCCATCGGCTTTGACAACCACGGGGACTGGCTCGTTGGGCTCCGGATAGCGGTCTTTGATGTAGCGCGTCGCGTCTTCCGCGTCTCGAAAGGCTCGGTAATCGGCGGTCGGCACATCGGCGGTGCGGAGGAGACTCTTGCAGAAGACCTTGCTGCCTTCCAACTCCGCGGCGGCCGCCGAGGGGCCAAACACCCGCAGCCCGGCGGCTTCAAAGGCATCGACGATCCCCGCCACCAGCGGTGCTTCCGGGCCGACGACGGTCAGGTCGATCTGTTGTCCGGTGGCAAACTGGATCAGTCCCTCAATGTCGGTGGCCTCGAGTTCGACGTTGGTTGCGTCCTGCGCGGTGCCAGCGTTGCCGGGCGCGGCGAAGACTTCGCTCACGAGCGGGCTTTGAGCGACTTTCCAGACGATCGCGTGCTCGCGACCACCACTGCCAACCACCAGTACTTTCATCGATATAGGGACCTTCGCCGAGTTGAAGAATTGCCGCATGAATTTACTCGCCCAGCCTCGCGAGCGGCAGGCGGCAGTTACCAGGACACTTGGTTAAATAGCGGTGGACATTCCGGCGGTCGCGCATATAATCGGGCGGAAATCCCACCGGGAAACGGTTTCTGCCATCACTCAGTCCCCACCGACGGCACGTTTCTCGTCGACTATTTCCGAAAGGCGGCAGCCAAGAGAGTTCCTCACTCCTTCTTGGCTGCCGCCTTTTTCGATCGTCGTCTTCAACTACGTTATCTGTACCGTGAGACCCTGACTGAGGGGTGGAAGCGGAGCGGTAACCGATCAATCCAGGAGCATTTTGGCGTGAATCAATCCATTCGTTTCGTCTCCCTCGCGTTCGCATTGGTCGTCGCGGCGTTCAGTCTTTCGAGCACGGCTTCGGCGGAGACCGGTACGCTGCGGGTGACCTTCAAATACAAAGGAACGCCACCGGCGGCGGGAAAGCTCGATCCGACCAATGACAAGGCATTCTGCGGAAAGAAGGATATTCCGGATGAGAGCTTGATCGTGAACAAGGAAAACAACGGGCTCAAAAACGTCATGGTTTACGTGTATACGGGCCGCGGCGGGACCAAGCTTCCCGAAATGGAACTCGAGCCGACGGTGCATGAGTTGGCCAACAAGGATTGCCGTTTTGATCCACATATCGTGATCGCCAAAGTCGGCGACACGGTGCGTGTGACGAATCCCGATCAAGTCGGTCACAACGCCAATTTCGCCTTCTTCAAGAACGAGGGGCAAAACCCAACCGTGCCCGCGGGCGGCAGCGTCGACATCATGCTCAAGGAGACCGAGCCCGCGCCGATCCCGGTCAGCTGCAATATTCACAATTGGATGCAGGCTCGATTGTTGGTGCTGGATCATCCGTTTGCTGGCGTCAGCGATGCAAACGGCGTGCTTGAAATCAAAGGCCTCCCCGTCGGCGAAATCACTTTCCGGGCCAATCACGAGACGGGTTCCATGACCGAGGTTTTCGTTGACGGCGAAGAGACCGATTGGAAACGGGCTCGGTTTGAGATCGACATCAAAGCCGGCATGAATGACCTCGGCGTCGTCGAAATCCCGGCGGACGCGTTCAACTAGCTCTCGGCCGGCATCCGCACCACGAAACGCGACCGTCTTGCGTTGGCGGTCGCGTTTTTTCGCTGCGACAATTCAAGCCGTTGGATGCCCGGCGTTCGTTCGGTTAGCCTTGCGTTATGAGGCGAAAAGTACCGAACCTTCTTGGATTTGCCCTCCTTTTCTTGGCGGGTTGCGACGCGGCTGTTGATCAGTTCCCGCCAAACCGTGTCCATGCGCTTGTCTTGGCGAAAAGCCGCACAACGCCAACGGAACTCGCGGCGGACGGCGTGAGCTCTGTCGTCGACGCGACGTTTGGTACGCCCGAGTCGCCTCGATGGCCCGATGAGCTGACGGAATTGGGGCTGCTCGATCCAGAACAGCTGACGCGGGCGGCAGGTGCCGTTCGCAGTGATGACGACGATCAGCACTTCGGGCTTTACAACGAACACTGTGTAAATTGCCACGGCGTTTCGGGCGGCGGCGGCGGGCCTGCTTCACAGCTTCAAAATCCGTATCCCCGCGACTTTCGTGCCGGCGTCTTCAAGTGGAAATCCACGGAGCGAGCTTCCAAGCCTACCCGCGCCGACTTAAACGCGACGATTCGTCACGGTGTGCCTGGCTCGGGTATGCCCTCGTTCTCTCAGTTGTCCGAAGACGATGCCGATGCGTTGGTCGATTTTGTGATCTACCTTTCGGTCCGCGGTGAATTTGAACGACGACTGTTGGCGGCGGCGATCGACGAGTTGGACTATGGCGAGAGCCTGCCGGATCCATTGGCAAGGTTGAGCGGACCGTCAATGGGAAGTGATGCCTTGGAGCTATCACAGCAAATCCTACGAGAGACCGGGCAACGATGGGTCGACGCTCGCGATGAAGTGATTGTCGTCGAAGCGGAAACAGCGAACGACGCGGACTCGATCGAACGTGGAAAAGTCTTCTTTCACGGTCAGATCGCGAATTGTGTCGGTTGTCATGGCGAGGGCGGCAACGCAGAGTCCGTGACCACGCTGGACTACGACGATTGGACCAAGGAATACACAACGCGTCTCGGAATCACGCCGAGTGATCGCGACGCCGTGAAGCCCTTTCGCGATGCTGGCGCGCCACGTCCGCGGCAAATTCATCCACGCACGCTAACGTCGGGTGTTTTTCGCGGCGGCGGCAACGCCGAAACGTTGTATCGTCGATTGGCGGCCGGGATCGCGGGAACGCCGATGCCGGCAGTCGTGATTCGCGATCAATCTTCGGCGATCGGTTTGACACCATCACAGGTTTGGGACATGGTTCATTACGTTCAGTCCTTGGGGGCAGATGAACGTGACTGAGCAAGGTTACCGAAGTGTCGGCGCGGTCACCGGGATGGTGGTCGGTTTGGTGGTGATGCGGTTAGTCGGACACGCCGGGTTAGTCGCCACGTTTTGTTATGGTGCAGGCGCAACGGTGATCGGAGGGATGATCGGTGAGAGACTGCATGAGCAGCGAGGAAGGCGATGAGCGGAGCTGCTGAACTCAATCCCGCCGGCGATGCAGAACTATCGCGTCCGCTTTGGCTTCACCGCTTGAGTGTGCTCGCGGTTTGCTTGGTCTGGCCGCTGATCTGGGTCGGCGGATTGGTGACGACCTACGATGCCGGGATGGCCGTCCCCGATTGGCCGGGAACGTATGGCTACAACCTGTTTCTCTACCCTTGGGCCAGTTGGTTCTTTGGCCCGTTCGATCTTTTCATTGAGCATGGGCACCGATTGCTGGGAGCGGTTGTCGGCGTGGTCGCGATCCTGATGGTGATCGCGGCTTCTCTGGGAGAGCGAAGGAGCTGGGTGAGTTGGCTCACGATCGGGATTTTGGTGGCCGTGATCTCCCAAGGTCTGCTCGGCGGTGTCCGCGTGTTATTGAGCGACCGCACAACGGCAATGATTCATGGATGCTTTGGCCCCATCGTGTTTGTGCTGTGTTCGATCGCAGCCTCAGTAACCAGCCGAAACTGGTGGCTGCGAAAACAGTCCGCCAAACGATCGTCGCAGACCGGATCGACGCCAAACAGTGCTTTGAGTCGAACGGTCGTAGTGGTGGCCCTGCTCCCAGTGATTCTCAGCTACACGCAGTTATTGCTGGGAGCTCAGCTGCGGCACGTGCAGCCGCTGACTTCGCCGAGCACGTTCACCCTGGTCGTCGCCCTGCATATCTTGACAGCCGTGGGACTGTGGCTGGTAACGCCGTTTTTGTACTGGTCCGTGAGAGGATGCGGCGATTTGACGCTCTCGCGGCCGGCAGGTTGGCTGGTATGGTTTGTCGGTGGGCAAATTTTGCTCGGCGTTGGGACTTGGACCGTGAAATACGGTTGGCCGTCGGTGCTCGGATTCTTACCATTCGGGGAAGGTTTTCTGGTTCGGTCCAAGGGCTTTGTCGAGTCAATGATCGTGACGGCTCACGTCGCCGTCGGTTCGCTCATCCTTGCGACCTCGGCCGTGATATTGGTTCAGGCTCTTCGTCAGCGTTTCTTAGCTTCGCTAGCAATGTCCGCGTCCGACGATGAGTCACTCGTAGCATCGATACAAGCTTAAATGTCAGCCAACATTTTGCTCGCCGATCCACCACCGGTCCAACCGCTCGTCGGTGAGGAGGTGAGTGCGGAGCAGGCCAATCAAGTTCCCGTGGCCGCTTCCGGCCCGGCTGCTGTGGCGAGCTCAACGGTGTTTCGAGACCTGGTTCAGCTCACCAAACCAAGAATCGTCGTGATGATTCTGGTGACGACGATCGCGACCGCGATGATTGCGGCCGGTGACTTGATCGCATTCGAGCCGCTCGTGATGTTGCTACTCGGAACGGGATTGGTGGCCGGAAGCGCAGGCGGTGCAAATCAGATTTGGGAACGAATCATCGATTGTCGCATGTCGCGGACGGCCAACCGGCCGCTGCCCGCCGGCAGGCTCACGACGGGTTTCGCGACAGCCTTCACGATGTCGATCGGTACACTCGGAAGCGCGATCCTATGGTTGCGATTCGGTCCGATTCCATCGCTGGTCGGTGTCGCGACATGGCTCACCTACGTCTTCGTCTACACGCCGATGAAGACACGCACCTCTTGGAACACGACCGTCGGCGCGATTGCCGGTGCATTGCCGATGCTAATCGGGTACACGGCACTCGGTGGATCGCTTACCAGCTTGACGGCATGGCTATTGTTTGGCGTCCTGGCTGGGTGGCAGTACCCCCACTTCATGGCCATCGCCTGGTTGTATCGTCGGCAGTATGACGAAGCTGGTTTTCGGATGACGACCACCGTTGAGCCGAGTGGCATGTCGGCGGCGTGGCAGAGCATTCTGGGGTCGATCGCAGTGATCATCTGCGGCATCGCGCTTTGTTTTCTCTCGCCAGGATGGGTGGCCGCCTGCCTTGCTTCGGCGGCAGTCGTCGCTAGCTCCTATCCGATGTTAAAGGCGTCCGTCGTGTTTGCTCGCGAGCGGAGTGACATGACGGCCCGGCGACTATTGCGTTCGTCGCTTCTGGTGCTTCCGGCCGTTCTTGCCGCAGTGACGCTACGAGTTTTTTGGTAGACGTTTTTCGCGCGATCGAGGCGGAGTAATGAAGACGGGAGTGCACATTGCAGCGATCTTGGTCGCGGGCATCGCGTTAGGCCTGATCTTCCGTTCGCTGCGGTCCGCGACCGCTGACCGGCGGAGCGGACCGCAACCAGACGAAATCGTGTTCACTCCATCGGTCGCACCGGGCGAAAAAGTGCCCGAGCAGATCGAACCGCTACCGACGAATGAAGTGGTTCATCCTCCGGAATCCGAGCAACTGTTCGCTCTTCACCAGTTTGCCGCTTCGCTCGATCAATTCAAACCGGCTGAGCCACGCTTCGGATTCCGGAGGATGAACCACTTCATTCGTCGGTAGCGGTTCGATCT
>JBCBLJ010000617.1:0-5213 GCA_038520195.1 Planctomycetota bacterium | reverse complement strand
GGGGCCGGGAAGACGACGACGCTCCGAATGATCCTCGGCCTATTGGCTCCCACCGAAGGCGACGCTTCGATCGATGGGAACCGTGTCACCGAGAATCCCATCCGGATGAAACGTTTCATCGGGTTGGTCTCGGCAAGCGCTGGCCTGTACCAATGGCTGACTCCTCGCGAAACGCTGCATTACTTCGCGACGGGGTTTGGGCTGGAGGAGAGCGATGCGTCTCGGCGTGTCGAAGAACTCTCGCGGCGGATGGGACTGGATGATTTCCTCGACCGCCGTTGCGCAAATCTCAGCACCGGGCAGGCGCAGCGGGTCAATCTCGCTCGAGCTTTGATTCATGATCCACCGGTAGTGCTCCTCGATGAACCAACACGAGGTTTGGACGTCGTTGGTGCCAAGGTGGTCATCGATTTCGTTCAGCTACTGCGTGGCGCAGGCAAAGCCATCATCGTTTGTACGCACCAATTGGAGGAAGCGGAACGGTTCTGCGATCGCTTTGGTTTGCTTTATCGCGGACAGATGAAGCACGAGGGGACGCTCGACGAGTTGAAGCAGCAGACGGGACAACCCTCTTTGGTGGAGATGTTTCATCGGCTCCTGAACGATGATCCCCACTCGGAAAATTCGTCGGAGGCGCTGGTCGCGCGGAGCGAATGAGCGAGAACTTCGACGACACGGCTCTCTCGCCGGCGAATGATCCGCCGCGAACGCGTGTCCCGTTTTCGGTGACACAACAAATCGAATTCACCCGCAAAGAGCTTCGCGAGACGCTTCGCGATCGTCGCACCATCATCACGCTGATGGTGATGCCACTGCTGCTATATCCGCTTCTGGGTTTGGGGCTTCAGTTCCTTGCGTTTCAGCAAGTCGACAAAACAACCGTCGACTACCGAATCGCCATCGCGACGAAGGCCGAAGCCGTCTGGCTCACCGAAACGCTGCAACGTGGAGAGCTGGCGATCGAGAATGCCGACTCATCGATCGCCCCCAACGTGCAACTGATTCTGCCGAACGACCCCGGTCTATTCGACCTTGAATCAACGGTTACCGAATCGGCGGCGGATTTGGGTATTCAGATCGACCTCAGCGAGAAACCGCTCGCACGGGTCAAGCTCTACCAAAACGAATCGTCGGACCGAGGGCGAGAGGTCGCTCGTTTCGTGGAAAAGCGTTTTGCAGCGGCACACATTGCGTGGATCAAGGATTGGGCGCAATCGACCGGACGTGAGGTTCCGGCGTTTCTCGAACAACGCGACGTGCAACTCCGACCCGCCGAAAGCGGTTCCGCCGTGCTTGGGTTGCTTCCGCTGATTCTGCTCCTGATGACGGTGACGGGCGGAGTTTATCCCGCGATCGATCTTACGGCGGGCGAACGCGAGCGGAATACGATGGAAACGTTGATGGCGTTGCCCGTCCCGCGATTTCGACTGCTGGCCGCGAAGTACGTCGCCGTGGTGACCGTGACGATGCTGACCGGGTTGATGAACATTCTGGCGATGAGCATGACGCTCTATGCGTTGCAGCTTGATAAGAGCTTGCTGGGCGATCAAGGATTCACGATCGCGTTGGCGTTAAAGCTCTTTCTCGCACTCTCAGTCTTCGCGCTATTTTATTCCGCCGTCCTGTTGTTGCTCACCAGTTCCGCCCGAAGCTTCAAGGAAGCGCAGGCGTACCTCATCCCGTTGTTGCTGCTTTCCATCGCGCCGGGCCTCGTCGTCCTCATGCCGGGATGGGACCTGGCGACCACAACGGCCGCGATTCCCTTGGTCAACATCCTGTTGCTTTCACAGGCTCTTTTGCAAGGCGAAGTACAGCAATTGCCGGCGGTGGTCGCCATTCTCTCGACCATTCTTTATGGCATGTCTGCGCTTTCATTGGCGGCACAGGTCTTTGGAAACGACGCGGTGGCGGTGGGCAGTCGCGGTGGATGGGCGGAGTTCTTCCGCCGACCGCAGACGATGTCCCCAGGGCCATCGTTGTCCATCGCTCTCTCCACTGTCGCGCTCTTGTTTCCCGCGTTCTTCATTGCGTCGGGAATCCTCGGGCGCGTTGAGAATGCCGCGACCGTACGATTGGCGAGTTCTGCCATAATGACCGTCGGGCTCTTTGTTGTGGTTCCCTGGCTGGTCCTTCGTTGGCGACGGCATCCGGTGCCCGACAGTCTTGGTGTTGCGAAAAAAGGAGCGTTGCTTTGGGCCGCGGCTTTGCTGCTGGGCCTCGCGACGTGGCCTTGGGTTTTTGAAATCGTCGTGGTGGCGCATGGATGGGGGATACGCGGTTTCGACCCCAGTCAGATCGAGAATGTCGAGGCGCTGCTGGCTGGTTGGAAGAGTGTGCCGTTGTGGGTGGTCGTCCTTTGCATGGGAGTCGTGCCGGGTGTCTGCGAAGAGCTTTCCTTTCGCGGTTACCTTTTTGGCGCGTTGAAACGACACCTTGGCGCGGCCGCAACCATCACCTCATCCGCGATCGCGTTTGGTCTGTTTCATGTCGTTTTGGCCGGTGGCGCCGCCCCGGAGAGAATTCTCCCCAGCACCCTGATGGGACTACTGCTTGGTTGGGTGGCCTGGCAATGCAAGAGCTCCGTTCCAGCCATCATCCTGCACGCGGTCCACAACAGCACGCTGCTCATCATGGTTCACTCGCGTGATCTCTTGGCCCAGTGGAACATTGGTCAGACCGAACAGCAGCATTTGCCAGCGTTGTGGCTACTGATCTCGGCAGTGCTCGGGCTCGGCGGCCTGCTCTGGGTGCATTTCGGCAACCGCCAGACCGCACACTCCGAACTGCCTTCGACGGAATCCGCGCTCGAGTAAATGGGCGATTTCTCGAACTGTTGTGTAGATGCATACGTATTGCAATAATGGGTGCGATTTACAAGTGAGCAGTGGATGTTGAAATGCGGTCAAAACTTTGGATCTTGCTGGTTTTTGCGGGGATCGTCAGCCAATGGACGCCCATGACGAGTGGCGAGGAGCCCGTCGTTGCCCTCGATGGGCCCTCCGGCGAAATGCTTCGGTCCTGCTTCCCCGCCGCGAAGGTTGAGATCGTCATCCAAAGTGACAAGGAAGCATGGGGCAGGCTCAATCAAAGGGGACTTTCATTGCGGCGGGTGCATTGCGTGTTTTACCGGAGCGACTACTCAACGCTCGCGTCGCAATTGATGAGGGAAAGACTGTCCAACCAGGGCGTGCGCACGGTGGATCTGATTGCGATTCACCAGCGGCCTCGCGCGAGGTTACCGAAGCCGACCTCTCGATCGCGATCGCTTACCAACCGCGCATTTCGCTCGCCACTGCCGATTCAGTCACAAATGCCACAGTTGTTGCTGAGCGAGAAGCTTGGTGCGGAGGTCCCCGAGTTAGTGGCTTTGTCGGAGCGTTAGCATTCGGTGACACGAGATGACGCTCGTCGATGGGTTGCGATTCGCGTGGTCACCTCCAAAGGACGTTGCATGATCGTCAGACGGTTGCTGATCGGTTGCCTTTTGGCGAGTCAGCATGCGTTGGCGCCACCCGACACCGGTCGCCCGGCGAGCGCGGCGGAGCCCTCGCCTGAGTCGCAAGTTGTTCTGCGGCGACATCACGACGCGGTTCCGCGAGTGGAGTGTTTTCCGGTGGAGCGGATTGCCACCGAACGTCGGGCGCGCTCGAAACGACTCCTGTTGAGCGCACTGGACTCCGAAGCGCTCTACACGATTGTCGGTGACCTCAAGCCGATTTCCGAGGGATTCTTCGGCAGCTATTTCCAGGCCGATCCGCCGGAGACGTCTGAGTTAGGACGTGTTCGCGAAGCAATGTCGGTCTGGCGGTGTGGCGAGCACTTTGACACCGGAGTGTTGGTCTTCGAGAAGCTTCGAGACGACGAGCGATTCGCCTCCGCCTGGATCGCGAGTCGGCCCGCGCTCGAGGCCAAGATCGAGGACTCGGGCTCGTATTTTGGTCGGCTTGGATTCTCGTCGAGCGCCAGGGCCGAATCAGTCTTGTTGGCAATCGAGCGTGCGAAGAACGCCTCGGAGCGATGGCGTGGCTTTGGATTAGTGTTCGGGTATCCAAAGGAAGCGATCGATTTTTTCGTTCGCGCCGGAGAGCATCATGCTACGACCGGCGAGTTCGTCCAGCGCGACTTTCGAAGCTATCCCACGATCGAGAGTTCCAGCAGCAGCTTCGTTTACGCCGTTCCAAAACTGGCAGAACCGACCGCATTTGAGCGGACCCTTCGCCGCCGCGTCGAAGCGATCCTCACGGTCTACCGCGCTAAACGAGAGCAATACATCACCGACGACAACCCCGACCGAGTCGTCGAGCTTATCCGCGATTGGTTCGATGACGGAACGGGTTGGTGTCATCCCGATCACGCTTGGCAGAAAGCAATGCGATGGGACGCGGCAAGAAGCTGGGCGGAGCAGCACGCAATTGGACTGTCCACCGTAAACCCAACGGCCGAGGACCAGAGCGATCTCGAGCGACTCGACGACGTCCTCTCATCACCTCAGATCATTGCGCTGGGCGAGTCCACTCACGGAACGCGAGAGTTCTTCCAGTTGAAGCATCGTCTATTCCGCTACCTTGTGGAGAACCATGGCGTCCGACTGTTTGGGCTGGAAGCCAGTTTTGCCGCGTGCTTGCCGATCGACCGATACGTGCAGACGGGCGAAGGGGATCCTCGTGATGCGATCCGTGGACAGGGCTTTTGGACGTGGGACACCGAAGAGGTCCTTGCGCTGGTGCAGTGGATGCGGAGTTGGAACGAGGCACGCACGGCGGATCAGGCTCCAGTTCGCTTTTATGGTTTCGACACCCAGGATGCTTTCACGCCCTTGCAGATCGCGCTGTCAGAACTTGATTCGCAATCGCCGAGTCAGGCCATCGTTTTTCGCGAGCGTCTCGCGCCAGCCCTTGTGGAACAGTACGGGGGTTCCATGGACGAGGCTAACGCCGCTCAGCTCGACGAGTTACTGAGATCGATTGAGGACCTCGCCGCACTCTTCGAGACCTTGCCGGGTCGTTCGCAGGAGTCGCAATGGCGCACGAGACTACTGCTTCAACAGGCGCGGTCGGCGATTCAGATCGACCAGTCTCGAATCGATCAGTGGTCGTCATTGGAAATGCGGAAGCTTCATCCACGGCGGCAACGCCTCCAGTGGCTGACCCGAGAGCACAAACGCAGCCAACGGCGCATCGCAATGATCAAAGACGTTTGAAAAGGAGTCCTCT
>JBCBLJ010000854.1:0-3518 GCA_038520195.1 Planctomycetota bacterium | reverse complement strand
CGCCGATTGCCGTGGTGCAAACGTCGATGACCGACGTCGGGTACGCGTCGCAGAGCTGCTGATGGAAGAGCACGGGGTACGAATCAAACCGTCGCACCTTGCCGCCGCGAAAGTAACCTGCGGGGACCGAATGCCCATGAAACACGAAACGCACCAAACGGTTATTTGGCCACTGTCGGGTCAGTTGTTTCTTCAGCTCATCGAAATCCTGGACAGCGACCTCGGCTGTTGCAACCTCGGCTGCAGCGACCTCGGGAGACGCGACGGTGTGAGACTCGTCTTCTTGAAAACTGACAAGAGAAATGGACGTGTCCTTTGTCTCCTTCGCCCAACTCCGTAGCGCAGCGATCAGTCGGTTTCGGATTGGCGCAGCGCTTGGTTCGGCGGCGAGATTGCGGATTTCGTCGGGGTCGAATTCGAGATCGTAGACTTCGACCTCGGGTACCTCAGCACCCAGGTTCTGAGGGTCCATTTCGGCGAGGATGCGAAACGCTTCAGGACATTCGTCCCGCAGCCGAATCGTTTCGTCGTACGTGCGATTACCCCACGTTTCGAATTGGCGGCTATCAGCGTTTACCTGTCGCCACGCTTTCCCAACATTCTCCCGGTAGATTAGCTTCCAACGACCATCAAAAACGCTGCGTTCTTGAATGCCGTCGTTGGGCAGGGGTCCGCGATTGGAAATCTCCGCGAAGAGATACTCATGCCCCTTCGCAGCGGTGTCCGATGTTAACAGTCG
Organism: Planctomycetota bacterium; assembly: GCA_038520195.1. Classification (GTDB taxonomy): domain Bacteria; phylum Planctomycetota; class Planctomycetia; order Pirellulales; family Pirellulaceae; genus Stieleria. The sequence continues at coordinate 2,779 of JBCBLJ010000854.1, read as the reverse complement.
CTCAATGGATTGTCCGTGCAGCGAATAGTCGAACGGTGGATCGATGCCGCAGAGTTGGAGAATCGTCGGAAGTAGATCGAGTTCGCTGACCAATTCATCGCGAACCAACGTCTGCGCGATGCCCGGACCGCTCACGATCAATGGGACTCGCAATCCAAGGTCATAGAGTGTCATCTTCCCGTGCTGAAACGCCGGCCCATGGTCGCTCATAAAGAAGACGATGGTGTTGTCCTGTTGGCCACAACGTTCCAAAACTTCAAGCGTCCTTCCAGTCAATGCATCCGCTTGTTCGATGCCTGCGAGATACTCCGCCCAGTCCCTGCGAACTGCCGAAGAGTCGGGCAAGAATCTCGGCAATCGAACCTCGCTCGGACGGACGCGAATTGGGTTCTTATCGCTGTTGGGAAACGGCCGATGTGAGTTCGGCAGGTTGACCATCAAGAACCATGGCTGATCACGATTCGTGGCATTGGTGATGAAGTTCTCGAGCTCCGACCGCGAGCCATGCAGGAATTCATCGTACGGAAACTTCTCATTCGGTAGCACGTGGAGCTTGTGCGTGACACCTTGGTAATAGCCGTTCGCTTTCAGGATCTCCGTCAGCGTCAGGAACGGATCGCGTATCCGATTGTTCCGAGCGAGCCACAGGTTCTGCTCAGCTTTCGTGACCCGTGACGCAGGTTTATGAAAGTTATGCGTGTTGTTGAGAATGCCGTTGGTATGGCCATGCAACCCCGTATACATCGCGGCCTTCGAAGCCGAGCAGACGGGGTACGTGACAAAGGCGTTGCTGAAATAGACTCCCGAGTTCGCCAATGAATCGATATGAGGCGTCTTCAGGCCCGGCGTACCGAGCAGGCTTAAGTGCGCGCCCTGGTCTTCAGTCAAAACGAACAGGATGTTGGGCCGCTCGTCTGCGCAGGTGTTTCCACCTGAAAGAAAACACAGACCCGCGATAACGAGTTTGAGTCGAATGTTCACTCGTCATTCCTCTCTCTATTCTCGGATCCGACGCGTTGTGTTCGGCTAGGGTTGCTGCGTCGCCGCTGCGTCTCGCAGGCCATCGATATACCAGTCAAAGTACTTGTCCGCTTGTTTACTCATCGCATTGGATTTGAGGGCCCAGATCCCCGGAGGTGACTGAGTCGCGGCCCAAGCTCTTAAGTCAGCGAGAAGCGAGGCCGCGATTTCAGGGGAATCTGCCATCAGGTTTTCTGTCTCCTCGAAATCCGTTTCCATGTTGAAGAGGTATTCGCGGTGATCACTTCGCAAGTACTTCCACTTTCCTTTGCGGATGGCAGATTGGCCGAGCCAACGCCAATAGAGAACATCATGTGGTGCGCCCGTTTTGTGGCCCGTCAGGTAGGGGATGAGACTGACGCCATCCAGAACCGGATCGTCGGGTAAGCCCGCGAGAGAACACGCCGTCGCGCCGACGTCGAGTGCGATGACGGGATGCGAATAGGTTTGGCCGCCGGGGATTTTTCCTTTCCAGTGAACGAGGAAGGGGACTCGGATTCCTCCTTCGGTGAGCATGCCTTTTTCGCCATTCATGGGGTCGTTGAGCGAACCGTCCCAACCGGGTCCTCCACCGGGAGCGTCAAGCTTGTGGATTTTCAGCGGTGCTCCGTTGTCGCCGATGACGAAGATCAACGTGTCTTCTTCGATTTGATTCCTGCGAAGAGTGGTCATGATTCGGCCGACGCCGTCATCAACTGCGGAAAGCATCGCGAGTGCCTGACGCCTTCGCTCCGGCATCTTGCCCGGAAAGCGGTCGAGGTAGGTGCGCGGTGCGTCAAGCGGCACGTGGGGAGCGCGGCACGCGAGATAGAAAAAGAAAGGCTTGTCATGAAACCGATCGATAAACGCGCAAGCGAAGTCGGAGATCAGGTCGATGTGATATCCGTCCCCCTTTTGAAACTGCGGCTCGAGATCATCGCCGCGGAGATTCATGTTCCAGTGTCCCGGACGTTGGCTATTCTTGTGAAAGGCCTTGTCGAAACCATGTGTTGCAATGGCGTCGGCTCTGCTCGGGCCAAGGTGCCACTTGCCTGCCATGCCGGTGACGTAGCCCGCTCGCTGCAACCGCTCGGGAATGGTTTCGATTTCGGCGAAACGCTTCATGATTGCCGCGTCTTGAAACTGCGGGTTCGACTCGAGTCCCCATTTGGTTTGGTACTGCCCGCTGATCAGCCCGCCGCGTGAAGGCACACACTGCGGTGCGGTGCAGTAACCGTCGGTCATTCGGACACCACCCTTCGCCAAAGCGTCGAGATGCGGAGTCTTGACGTCCCGGAACACCCCCTGACAGCTAAGGTCCGCGTAACCATGGTCGTCGGTGTAGACAACGATGACGTTTGGCGGTCGTTGGCGGCTTTTCTCATGCCGCGAGACGGGGTTCGTTGGCGGAAGCTTCAAGCGAAAGTGCACCGTGTCTTGTTTTCCCACCAATCGGATGTCCGATATCTTTGTGGTGCCTGGCCCCCGGGCGGGATCGATCCTAACGGCCATGAGAGGGCTCTCCGTTTCGAATCGGATCGTATACTCGTGTCGTTGGCCGTCATGAGCGACGTCAAAGAACTGACTTCGGTCGGCGTTGAACGGGCCGGCTCCCTGTTCTTGCCAAAAGACCTGGCCGTTGCCGGACGAATCGGAAGCCATCGTGAATCTCAGCGTGAAAGAGCTTTCTTCAACCGCCTTCGGCAAGCGAAGACTCAGATACGGGTCGTTGCCTGAGCTCTGGACAAGCAAGGCATTCTCCGTGACCGACAGTGTGCAT
>JBCBLJ010000879.1:0-3362 GCA_038520195.1 Planctomycetota bacterium | reverse complement strand
GTCGTCTCCTCGATTCAAAAGTTTCCGGCCTCGCGAGCGATGATGCTCAAGCCCGATGGGAGGCCCTATTTGGAAGGTGAGACGATTCGTTTGCCGGATCTTGCGAAGACTTATCGTTCGATCGCGCGTGAAGGAACCGATTGGTTCTACAGGGGAGCCTTCGCCGAACGTGTCGGCCGATGGATGCAGGACAACGGCGGATGCATCACCGCCGAGGACTTCGCCAACTACCGAATTCGTTTTCGCGAGCCCGTGCGGACAACGTACCGTGGGTTTGAGGTGGTCGGGTTTCCGCCGCCAAGTTCCGGCGGGACCCATGTCGGTCAAATCTTGAATGTGTTGGAGGAGTTCCCGCTGGGGCAATTACTCCGCGAGCGACCAGCGGCCGGCTACCACACGATTGCCGAAGCGATGAAGATCGCGTTCGCCGACCGCGCACATTGGCTTGGTGACTCCGACTTCGCGAACGTTCCTCGCGGTCTGGTGGAAAAAAGCTATGCCCAATCGTTGGCCAAACGAATCAAGCAGGATGGTGTGGTCGCAGTGGAGAGTCACGGCTTGCCGCCGAATTGGCAGGACGATTTGTATGGAAAACACACCACGCACATCGCGGCGGCGGATCAAGAAGGGAATTGGGTCGCGATCACGGCAACGGTCAACACGACCTTTGGTTCCAAAGTGGTCGTACCAGGGACGGGGTTGGTGCTGAACAACGAGATGGATGACTTCTCATCCATGCCGGGTTCGCCAAACGCTTTTGGGTTGGTGGGCGCCGAAGCAAACGCGGTGGCTCCTGGCAAACGCCCGCTTTCGAGCATGAGCCCGACCATCGTGCTTCGTGACGGAAAACCGGTGTTAACAGTGGGTGGCGCTGGCGGACCGAAAATCATCACTTCTGTTCTGCTGGCGATCATTCGCTGCATCGACGCGGAGATGGGAGTGCGTGAGGCGATCGCATCGCCGAGGTTCCATCATCAGTGGCGACCCGACAAGCTCTTCGTCGAACGGTCGATGCCCACATCGGATGTTGAGAATCTGCGTTCTCTCGGACACCGAATTGAGTTTCTCAGCAGCGCCGCGGTGGTGCAGGGAATCCAACGTCGTTCCGACGGCACCTTCGTCGGATGTGCAGATCCCCGCGTGCCCGGGAAGGCGGCCGGCTACTGAGTGGTCTTTTCGAGTACTCCAGTGCTGGATCCAATTCATGATCTGGATAGGGGTTCTCGTCGTTTCCTTCCTGGCCATGGGATCGCTAGGCATCTACCGAGCCCATCGTGACCTGGCATCACAGCCTCGGTTTCCGTCACGGCGAGAGGTTGAGATTCTTCATGAAGAACGATGGGTATCGGGGTGTTCCCATTTCAGTTGGTTCACCAAAATCGGGGGAGCGCGAAACTGTTTGCGGCTCGTGGTCACGACCGACGAACTGTGGATTCGCCCGCATTGGCCCATTTCGTGGTTCGCTGCGCAAATGGATCTTTGCCACCGGATCAAGCGATCTTCCATCGTCAACGCAGAGATGGAAGTCGAGACCGACGCGGTGGTGTTGCGATACACCGATGGCGATGGAGCCAGTCGTATGCTGACCCTTTTTCTGCGCCGTGTGGATCCGTTTCTGGCCGCGATTGGCGCGCATTCACGCGGTGAGAAGTAGCCGTTCAAGTATCTGGGGCAAACAGAAACGGAACTTGAGAGGATCCCGAAGCGAACGGCTCACTTGGAATCTTCCTCGCGTGACCGTTTTCGCAAACGTGGCGGGCGTTCCGACCTGATCGTTCGAGTATTGGGCGCACAAAAAAAGCCGGCTTAGTGCCGGCTTGCTTGCGATCTTTCGACCGCCACCGATCAGCGACGTGCCTTCTTGACTTTGGCCCCGCCTTGGCGAACTTTGAACTTCGGGTTGCTCTTGCAAATCACGTAGACTCGACCGCGCCGCTTCACGACCTGACAGTCGGGGTGGCGGTACTTGAGTGCTCCGATGCTGCTGACGACTTTCATGATTCTGTACCCGATGACGCCTAGGCGGCGTGGTGTTAATTTGTCTTGCCCGTCTCCGGGCTATTTTGAGCGGCAGAGTATAGCGTTTGGCACCTTGCCTTCAACGCCAAACCACCCGACCGACGAAAAGTCTCCCACAATCCCAGGTTGCCAGGCTCCGATCTCTGATGGCCAAGTTTGCCTACTTCGACTGCTTTAGCGGTATCAGCGGCGACATGACGTTGGGTGCTTTGATCGATCTGGGCTTGGATGTCCAGGAGATTGAATCGGCAATTCGCTCGATGGGACTCCCGGAAATCTCGATCACGCGTGAAGACGTCAAAAAGCACGGGTTTCGAGCCGTTCAGGTCCACATCGAGCATCCGCCGGAGCACGCCCACCGACACCTCCACCACATCACGGAAATGATCGATTCCTCGGCGGAAATCGAGTCGCCGGCGAAAGACCTGGCGAAGAGGATCTTTGGACATGTGGCGGTTGCCGAGGCTCACGTGCACGGCACCAGCCTCGAGAAAGTCCATTTTCATGAAGTCGGGGCGATCGATTCCATCGCCGACATCGTCGGTGTTGCTGTGGGCATCACCCGTTTGGAGATCACGTCGGCAACATCGGCACCCGTTCCGACCGGCACTGGCATGATCACGATTGCTCACGGCAACGTGTCTGTCCCCGCTCCGGCGACCGCCGAAATACTCCGCGGGATACCGCTCGCACCCAATACCATTGCTGCCGAGCTGACGACGCCGACGGGAGCCGCGATTTTAAGGGAACTGGCCAGCGAATTCGGTCCGGTTCCGCCAATGGCGATCGATCGAATCGGCTACGGCGCGGGAACGATGGACTTACGCGAACAAGCCAACATGCTCCGTATCCTTCTCGGGACTCGAACCGACCCCGTTTCTGTGACTGAGGCCTCTGAAAACGCGGTGCATCACGATCACGTCGTGTTGTTGGAAACCAATCTGGACGATGCGACGGGCGAGGAGATCGCGGACGCGACCGAGCGGCTCTTCAATGCGGGGGCTTTGGATGTGACACAAACCCCCTGCACCATGAAGAAGGGTCGCCCAGGTGTCGTGGTGGCGGTGATGGCACGACCGGATGCGGCGAATCGACTCGAGAATCTGCTGTTCGAGTGTACGCCAACGATCGGGATACGCCGGAGCGTAATGCATCGCGGCGTTTTGCCACGTGAGTCGATCCAGGTTGAAACACGTTATGGGGTGGTGAAGGCGAAAATGGTCACCCTTCCAGGCGGTGCACACCGCATCAAGCCCGAGGATGACGAGGTCCGCCGACTTTCGCAGGAATTTGGATTGCCGTCTGCAGAGATCCGACACCAAGTCGTTTCAGCTTGGAACGAG
>JBCBLJ010000908.1:0-3190 GCA_038520195.1 Planctomycetota bacterium | reverse complement strand
GACGAGGTACGTGCAGAAACCCATTAAGACAAGAGAGATCACAAAACCGGCCGGTTTTGTGATCTCTCTTGTCTTAATGGGTTTCTGCACGTACCTCGTCTTACGTCGCGCGGAGAATCGAACGGTACGTGACGACCAATGGAAGTCCCTTCCCCCGAACGGTCCGGGCCGCGATTCGGAGAACGCCATTCAAAACAGCTGAAAGAAGATCCAAAGAGTGCCACGGGGATCAATTGATGTTGGAGGTGTCAATCAGCTTCACTCGTTTGTGAGAGAGTGAAGCGTCATTGAAACGCGACCCTCCCATCCGGGAGGGTTCTTCAAGTCGCCTACCCAGGACAGCGCAGCCTAGACGATACGATCGGAGCCGGTCGCCAACAAAACGTTTCTTCCCCGGCTGCGGAAAAGCAAGTCGCGGGTCTCATCGTCGGAGAGCCCGTCTTCGAGTAGCGCCACGGCCTGCGACCGCTCACCGGCGTTCCAAGCATCCCGAATGGAAGTCAACGCCTCAACGTTGTTGAGCAAGTCCTCTTCCGGAGTTGGTTCCTCTGCGTCGTCGACCGACGCGTCGAATAGGTTACCGCTCATCAGATCGTCACCCGCGCCTCCAAACAGTCGGTCACGGCCGTCGCCGCCGATCAATACATCGTTGCCCCGTCGACCGAACAGCCAGTCCTGCCCCACGCCACCGACCAAAATGTCGCTGCCGCTACCACCGACCAGGACATCATTGCCATCGCCGCCGATCACCAATGTGTTAAGCGAGACGGACCGATGAACCGAAGCGCGATCATTTCCGCCACGAAGCACAATCAACACGTCATCGATGTCGCCCGCTGGAAAGTCCTGCGTCTCGGTCGCTTCATCCGACAACTTTGATCGCACGCGGATTTGATCCGGATCTCCCGCTTGCCCGCGAACCGTCCGCAGACTGACAAAATCACGGTCATCGGTACCGACGATTTGAAGTTGCCCATCGACGACGCCAACTCCGCTGACCACCGCAACGGTGGTGGCTGCTGCCGAGAGCCCCGATTGGTCCGTCACGTTCAACGTGATCGTGAAGATACCGCCCGATTCGAAAACGTGTCGGCTGACGATCGCACCGCCGGTGTCGGTTTGAAACACCGACAACTCCTCGACGGGCGTCCCGTCGCCCCAATCGACCGTCGCAATGTGAGTGTCCCCAAAGTCGTCTGCAAACTCGGCACCAAGTAGGACGGAATCGCCTTCCCCGGTGGCTTGGCTAAGCATCGCACCATTGAAGATGCCAGTGACTTCCGGTGGGCTATTCGGCGCGACGATTTCGATCGCGATCGACCCGAACTCGATCTGGTCAAGCGGAACAGGTTGGTCCAGTCCAAAGACCAATACTTCGTTACCAGGATCGTCTGCAGCGTTCGCGTTGAAGCTCGCGAGACCAATCTCATCGGCCGTCATCGGAACACTAAAGAGCAAAAACTCACCGGGCCCGATCGGAGCGAAGCCATCCACCGCTCCGACTTCATCGATCACGCCGTCGACCGACGTGTCACCGAGCTGAAGGTTGGGATAAGCGTCGCCGTAAGTGATGGCTCCCGCGACCGAGAGCAACGGTGCGTCGTAGAAAACATCGAGATACGCCGCGAAGACACCAAGTGCGTCCGGCCTGACGTCCTCGACGAACGTCTGAAGCAAGAACGTTTCACCCTGCTCCACTTGTGAAATCGGATTGCCGAAAGCATCGGTGGCCCGCAACTGAATCTCGACGATCTCATCGCCCGGCGCGGGCAGTATCGACAGTTGCGTCATTCCGAAGTCGATCTGATCGTTGGGAACGGCGGTGTCCAACCCAAAGACAAGCACCTCATTGCCCGGTAGGTCGGCCGGATCCGCGGCGAACGTCGCCAGGCCCGCTTCATCGGCGATCATGGGAACATTGAAAAGCAGTAGCTCGCCAGCACCCGTCGGCACAAGCCCATCGACCGCACCGACCTCATCAATCAGCCCATCATTCGAAGTGTCACCGGACGGAACATTTGGAAACGCGTCGCCGAAGGAAATCGGTCCATCCACCGACAACAGCGGGGCATCGTAGAACACATCGAGATGCGCTGCGAAAACACCCTGGGCATCAGCACGCACATCCTGGACGAACGCCTGCAAGAGGAAGGATTCGCCTTCCAGAACCTGCGAAATGGGATTGCCCTGTAGATCGGTCGTTTCAAGCCGAATGTCGACGATGTCTCCATCACCGCCTTGCCCAGGGACGACCATCAGCTCCGTCGTGCCGAAGTGGACTTGGTCTGTCGAAACCGGACTATCGAGTCCGAAGACAAGAACATCGTTTCCGGGCAGGTCCGCCAGGTCGCTCGCGAAGGATGCCATTCCAATTTCGTCCGCCGTCATGGGAACGCTGAACAACAGGAACTCCCCGGGACCGAGCGGGAACAATCCATCGACCGCGCCCGCTTCATCGATCAGACCATCCAACGACGTCTCGCCAAGCTGGACGTTTGGGTAGCTCTCGCCATACGAAATCGGACCGTCAACGGTAAGCAACGGCGCGTCGTAGTTCACGTCCAGATAAGCGGCAAAGACGCCCTGAGCATCCGCACGGACGTCTTCAACGAATGCCTGCAACAAAAACGAATCACCTTGGTCGATCTGCGAGATCGGATTGCCCTCAAAGTCGGATGTTTGCAGCCGAACCTGAACAATGGCATCCGACTCAGTCGCCGAGATCAACTCACTCACCAATTGTTCCGACGTGAACGAAGTGTCCGGACCAATGGCATCCGCCGCAAGAAGACATCGAGACTCAAGCGATTGCGCCGAGAGTCGGCGGCGCTTTCCGTGCTGCCGTCTGTTTGCTTTTCCCAACCCGTTCTGTACCAATGCAGAGAATCTCATCTGAGTCGCCCGTGGAGCAGTGTGAAAACGAGTCGTCGATCACCTCGAAGAGTGAAACCAACGGTGTCGACGCGTCAGAACAAGCGACTTCCGATTGAGAAAGCCGCGCTTGATCCGACAGGCATACCTGCCAATCAAAAACACACGCGGAATCCAGCAAAGTTTCCGGTCGAAGTGCACCGCGGTGAACCGCCGTCAACCGTCACCGGCGTGGTCCGACTGCAACGGAGAGTCCGCGTTTACTCGTCAGAAGGCGACTTGATCGTCGAGAGGTCATCGGGCGTGGGTCGCCCAAGAG
>JBCBLJ010000561.1:0-5677 GCA_038520195.1 Planctomycetota bacterium | reverse complement strand
CGAAGACACCGGTCAGTCTGTTTTCCTCGTATTGGTAAAACTCGCTTCTGCCGGCGCGATCGGTCATCGAAGCGAGGCGGCCTTGGGCGTCGTACGTGTAAGTGATGCGCTCGCCGAATGGATCGACGATCGCGGAGACGCGTCCGGCGGGGTCCTTCTCGAAGCGGACTTCGGCGCCGTTTGCGGCGACGAAACCATCACGACCGAAGCGGACCACGTCGCCATCGGGTGACTCAAAAGTTTCGACAGCACCATTTCGCGTGTTGAGGTTGTAGGTGTGGTCGCTGCGTGTGATCACGCGAATAAACGCCGTTCGTGGGCTCATCAGCTCGTAGGCGTAGCTGCCAAAGCCGTTGAGTGTCGAGAACTCGCCGCCGATTTTGTAAAGGATTTCTTGGGGTACCTCGAGTCGGCTGGTTGTTCCGGCGTCAGGCACCCATTGGATCGTGTAGGCGGGAGGGCTGACAAAGTAATCGACGGGCTGGGGCTGGAAGGTCCAGCTTTCGGTGCGGCCATCGAGGTGCGTGAATTGGAAACGGGCTCCTTCGCGGAGTGGAACGGCTCCGGTGAAGAGACCGAGATCTTCCGACGGGTTGATCAATTCTCCTCCGGCGCCGCGGAACGACAGGGACCAGCCGCCTTGGCCGAGTGACAGGTCGGATCGCCAACGGTCGGTCCGATTCGCTTGACCCAAGCTGTTGTAGGTCCGCGTGATCGGGAGCGGGCCGTTAAGAAACGGCACGTTAATGTCAATCGTTGAGATCGCGATGTTGCCGAGTTTGAGATCGCTTTCGACGTGGACGCGGGTCGAATCGGACGCGGTCAATCCACCGGTGTCGGTGGCGGTGACGCGAACGGTGTAGGTATCGTTTGCCAGCCCGGTCGTATCGATGCGCGTGATGGCGGATGAAACGATGTTGTCGAGCGGTGTCCCATCGGTGCTGGCTTCGGAGGCAATGACTTGCCACTGGCCGTTGGAGCCTCGAACGTCGACAACGTAGGAGACCAGTCCGGTGGTGTCGGAGATCGTACCGATGAGATCGGTCGGCTCATCAAGGATTGCGTTCCAAGTCGGGGAACTTAGATCGACGAACGGCGCATCGGTATCGGTCGGGTCGATCACGAAGATGTCGATGGTGTCCGTGGTCGGATTACCGATCGGGTCTTTTACGGTGACTTCGACGTTGACGACGCCTGGAGTGTCAGTGGGGATGGGCACAAGGCCGTCGGGCGGCAGGACCGGGACTTCGTTGCCATTGAGGATGACGATGGGACCGTCGGGATCGAGTTCCTCTGGTGAGTAGATGCGAATGAAGTACTCGTCATCGACTTTGGGGTCGCTCGTAGGCGTGATGATTTCCAGCGTTGGCCCGGTCGTGTCCGGAGAGACGATGACGGTGACTTGTTCGGTGTCGATTCCGCCGCGTCCGTCGTCCACCGTGACGTCAAACGTGTGTGTCCCGAGGTCGTCTGCGTCCGTCTGCCAAATGATTCTGCCATAGCCGTTGATCGACAATCCATCGGGCGCGTTGGCTGTCGAGTAGGTCAGCGAATCCTGGTTGGGATCGGTCGCATAGAGATCGACCTGTAGGCTCGAGCCGGCATCGACTTGGGCGGCGAGTGGTTCGGTGGCTTGAGAGCCGTTGAGTCGCTGGATGACTGGGGGCAGGTTACCGGGTCTGACGCTGAGTACGAACGTCTGTTCGTCGTATTCCTGGTATGGATCGTAGGCTCGAACGGTGAAGGTAACACTACCAAGCCCATCGTCCACGGGAAGTCGGGGATCGGGCTCGGAGCAACCGCAATCGAACAGCGAGCTTTGCGGATCCTCGGGGCTTTCAACGATCCACTCGATTCTCGGAACGTCGTTGACGTAGGTGAGTGAGAGCCCGCTTGGCCCACGAAGTAATGAGTAAGTCAGTGCGTCCTGATCGGGATCGCTCGCGATAATCTCGTAGACGAAGTTTTCCGCGACGGCGACTTCGAGTGGCGGGAGGCTATCGATTGTGGGCGCGCGATTGAGAAACTCGTCGACCACTTCGATGTCAAATGTTTGAAAGCCCGCGACACCTTCGTCATCGATGGCGGATATGGTGACGGGGTGGATGCCGAGCTGGTCGGGCTGGGGGACGAACAGGTAGTGTCCCGTGACACGGTCGACGCCGAACCCTTGTGGTCCATCGACAACATGGTACGTCACGGGGCCACCATCTGGATCGTAGGCGTCGGCCGGGTAAATCCAATGATTGAGGGTTGCAGCCGGACGTCCTGGAGGCGTGGTCCGGAAGATGGGACCGGAAGTGCTGGGAACGACTGTGATCGAATAGTCGAGGGTGTCCATCAAGCCTTCGGAATCGAAGGCCGCGATCGTAAAGTCGAACGTTTCTGTAGAGAATTCGGGCGGAGTCCAGGCAAAGTAACCGGCTTCAGGATGAACGACCGCTCCGTGGGGTGCTTCCAATAGAGTCCAGCTGATTCGTTGGCCCTCCGGGTCGGCGGCAAAGAATTCGAAGTCGAATTGCTGACCCCCGTAGACCGTTTCTGGAGGCGCTGGCGGGAGGATGACTGGCGGGTTGTTGCGGTAGTTGCGGTGAACGCAAAGAGTCACATCGAAAACCCGCGTGACCGCGTGGCCGCTGTCGAGTTCTACCCGAACGGGATGATCACCGACGTCATCGATTCCCGGATCCCAGGTGAGACGTCCAGTGAACTCGTTGACGGTCAGTCCTCCGGGCCCCTCCAAGAGTGTGTAGAGAACTTGCTGGCCGTCGATATCACCGCCGGAAATATCGTAGACGAAAGGAAGATGGATCCCGGTGTGAATCTTGGTTGCATGTGGGTTGACGATCGGTGGATTGTCGACCTCGATTTCGGGGGTTGTGACCCCGAACCCAAACTGTCGGGTTGACGACGCTCCGAGCGGATCCGTCGCTACCACTCGGACGTCAAATCCAGCGTCTTCGTCATTGGAGTCAAAGCTCCATTCGAGATAGCCTTCGTAAGGCCAGACAGTGACACCCTGGTCCTGCGTTTCCGCCGTCAGCGAGTGCGTAACGACGTCACCTTCTGGGTCGATCGCGTGTGAGTCGAAGAGGAATGGGGTGGGGTCATCGTTCGCAAAAGGTCTCTGGACGATCACATTGTCGACTGGGAAAAAGACGGGTGCCAAGTTTGGTTGCCGAACTTCGATGGTGATGGCTTGCAAGTCCACGCCACCGCGGCCATCGGAGACTCGGACGATGGCGTTGATTTCGGAGCGTGCGTCCAGCTCTTCGGGCATAAAGTCCAGCCGCCCGGTTTGGGCATCGATGTAAACGCCGGGCGCGCCGAGCAGTTCATCAAAGGTCAATGGATCCGCGTCTGGGTCTTCGGCCGTTACCCGATAGGTGTATTGCTGACCGGGGTAGAGATCCGTCGGCGGTGCGACGCTGGTGATTTCGGGAGGATGGTTCACCGCCGACGCGTCCGCGATGATTTGAAGGTCCAATATCCGCACATCGACTCCGCCGCGGCCATCTCGAACGATGACTTCAACAGGTCGCGGGAGTGCCGATTCGGTGGGGCTGTCGAGCGTCAGGCGACCCGTTGCGGAGTCGATGACTAAACCGGGCACATCCGTCGCCGCGCCGAGTGAGAAACGCAGCGCGTCACCATCGGTATCAATTGCTGCAAGGTCGGTCTGGTAGGCGTATCCGTCGATCGCAGTGGGGAGCGTTGTCGTCGTGATGCTTGGCGACGCGTTATTTCCGAACTCGGTGACGGTGACGTCGAAGGATTGCTGTCCCTGACCCCCACGCCCATCTTCGGCGTGCAAGACAAACGGATACACTCCGGCGGAGGCAGGGAACCAACTCACATCGCCCGTTTCTGGGTCGATCGTTGCCCCATCGGGTCCGACGGCGATCGAGTAATGAATCGGATCGACTTCGGGATCGACCGCGTCGGCATCGTATTGATAGTCGCCGTTAATCGAAACCGGAATCGAACCGATCGGATCGCCGGTACCGGGACGGATGAAGCGCAAGTCGAAGACATGTCCATCGTGGTCGCCGTTGAAGCGGACGTCGAAGGTCACCGTCTCTCCAGGTGCGGCATTGGTGAAGTCCGCAGTGAGGACTTCGACCAGGTCCGTTGGGAGCGGGCTTTGACTTTCGACCGCCAATCCGGCCCCGAGTTGAGCCGCGATGGAGTCGACCATTTGCGTGGCAAAGGCGCTGCTGAATGCTTGCTCCGAGACTTCGCTGTTCCGCAGATCTCCCAGGTCCCAAGCCCATCCGCCGTTTGCGATCGTCAGCGGGGCGTACTCTAACTCGCCCGACCCCTGAATAATGGACGCATTGGAAACGGTCTGATATCCGTCAACCGCATCCGCGAAAACGCCCGCGTCGCCCGGCCCAATCGCGAGAGCGGCTCCGCCACTCGCTCGAACATCAATGTCCAACACGGAGGTCATTTGTGCGTTCTCGCTACGCAACAGGTCGAGCGTCGAACCCAGGCTCAGGCTATTGTTGTCGTTATCTCGATCTTCGTCCGTGATCAGCACGATGTGGGTGATGGCTTCGGCGCGAAGCGGATAATCCAGCGCCGTATCGATCGCTTCGAATCCATCCTCAAATCCGCCGTCGATATACAGGTAGTCAGTGGCCGCTTCGACGAATTCCGTTGCGTTGCCGAGAAGCCCGTCGCCGACAGTGATTGCAAGCGTGTCTGAATACGCGGGACCTGCGAGGGGCGTTGAATGCCCATGCAGCCCGAAGAGCATCAGCCCATATTGAACGTCGTTTAATCCCGACTGACCGAGGGCACCATGCAATTGTGGAACCACCCGAGTGATCCAATCGTGTTCGCCTTGCATCGACTCCGATCCGTCAATGACGAAGACGATGTCGACGGCATTGGTGATCGAATGGACGGGTGGAAGCGTGACGCTCACCGCTTGTTCGATCGACTCGCCCGGCTGGAGGTTAAGCGAGATTTCCGGGACCGAGACGTCACCGAACGAAGTCGGCTTTTCACCAGCGAGCTGAAACTCCGTTCGAGGGTCCGTCACGAAAAAGGGAGATCGGTTGTTTGGGTCGGGAGCGACGGTAATCGTCCAGGCTTGTGTCGCTTGCCCACCGTTTCCATCGTCCACCACAAGTGACACTTCGTGTACACCGATGTCATCATCGGTCGTGGCCCACTCGATCCGATGTTCGGTAAGCGTCAATGGTACGGGCCCACTGGTGAGCTGGTAGGCGAGTGGATCTTGGTCGGGATCTTCCGCACTGGCCGGGTACTCGTATGTCTCTCCAGCGATCACCAGGAGGGTCGGTTCGGAAACGAACTGAGGTGGACGGTTGGCGTGCGGTATGTTGACCGATGTCGTGAAAATCTGGTCGTCGAAGCCGCCCCGATCATCCGTGGCACGAATCCTGAAGAGATGGTTTCCCGCGGTCGGTTGGCTCCAGGAAAGCACGCCGCTTCCCGAATCGATCTGGGCATCGGCCGGACCGGCGAGCAACCGGTACGTCAAAGGATCGTCATCGTGATCGATCGCATCCGCGTCGTAAACGAGTGGAACGTCCGGTAGAGCTTCGACCGGGGGCTCGGTAGTGAACCCCGGCAGCGAATTAAGCGTGCCAAAGACAACGAGGTCAAAGGTGAAGGCGATCCGTTCGGGATTGTTGAATGCGAT
>JBCBLJ010000031.1:0-22687 GCA_038520195.1 Planctomycetota bacterium | reverse complement strand
CCAACGCTCACGCCTTCTCGAGATGTGCTTGCCGTGACTGTCCCAACGCGTCTGATCGGCGGTCTGATTGTAGTGGCCTTGGCGGGATGCTCGTCCTCCGAGACTCCGATTGCGCCAAACGCCGCCGTCGGCAAAGCGCACGTCGAACAAGCTCCGGTTGTGGAAGCCGCGCCCGTCTCTCTGAGTGCGAAGGAAAACGACAGCGAAACCGAGTTCGATTCACTTCAAAAGTTGCTCGCTGAGTTTTCGTCGGGCAATGACGGTTCGTTTTTCGGCCAGCCCGAAAAACCAAAACCAAAACAGTCCGTCGCCGAAGTGGTGCGACCGCAAGTGACGATTCGGCTGATCGGCCTCCTCTCAGGAAAAAATACCATGGAGCGAGCGCTGCTTAAATTCGATGACACCCTGGTCTACCTCTCTCCCGGTCAGCGACATGACGACATCGAGCTGGTCTCGATTGACCGACGCACCGTGAAACTGCGTGGGAAAGACGGAAACTGGACCGTTTCCTTGCTCGACCAGCCTGGCCTGACGGACGTGGCCGCCGCAAACGCATTTGAGCGGCGCAATCGCGACTCAACCCCAGCTTCCGGATTGGAGCTGCCGGATGCAAACAATGGCGAGTCGCGCGAGTTCTTCACGCCGCCCAGCCTACCGTTGCAGGACGGGTTACTGGCGCCGCAAGAATCGGCGCTTGGTCAACCACAAGACGGCGATATGGAAGAAATGTTTGACTTGCCCGATCTACCGGACTTCGCGTTTTAGCCGTCCTCAAGACACCTGACCCAAACCGTGAGATTGCTCGACAGGGTTTGGATCAGGGCGAAAGGCAAACATCGACGACCACCGGCTCGCGTTCATCGCAGACGCCACCCCCGACTGTTCTCGCGTTACCCATCCATTCCAACTTGGATCGACAACATGCGACCTTCAAAGACTGCGTTCTTCTTATGTTGCTTGTTCGTCGCGGGCTGCACGCTCGCGCAGCCCGCATCTGCGGAATTTTATTACGTCAGGAAATCCGGCGACGACTCGCGCGCCGGCACGAGTCGATCGCTTGCCTTCCGAACCCTCGCGAAAGCCGCCTCGGTCGCGGGGCAGGGTGACACCATCTTCATCGGTGCCGGCACCTACGACGAGTCGGCCTACCTAAACGCGGCTCGCAAATCGTCGACCGGATGGCTGACCGTTTACGGTGACAGACTCGGCGTCTTCACCGGAGATCGCGGTGACGTCGTGATCCGATCGAGGGAGCAACGATGGGGAATCCAGATCGACAACGCTCACAATGTGATCGCGCGCAACCTTCGATTCGAATCACAGCCGGATCACCGTAGTCACGGCATCGGATTCACTGACTCAACTGGTTTGGTCTCGGTGACCAATTGCTCTTTTGACGGAGTCGGCTACTCGATTCGCGACTACGGTGGGAACAGCCTGAGCGTCTCGTACTGCAAATTCGAAGGTGATGGATATGGGCCGTATGGCAGCAATCTACCGACGATGAATGTTTCAAACTGCGCGTTTTCGACGCTGCGTTTCGGCTTCGTCGCAATCGACAACTCCTCCAGCGTGATCTCCGACTGTCAGTTCTCGGGCATCCCCGAGTCGCAGACGGCTGACTACCAGACGACCGCGATCTACGCCGAGACAACCGATCTGGTGGTCCGCGACTGTGATTTCGACCGCAACTACTATGGAGTTTATGGTCGTGAGATGACCGGCACGGAGATCGACGACTGCCAATTCAACGACATGCAGTTCTACACGATCAGTTGCTACGGCGAAGACCTTTCGATGTCCGACAGCACCGTCAGCGGTGCGTACGTTGGTGTGGTGCTCGGCCCCGACGATGGCTCGAAAGCGCTCCTGCGAAATGTTCAGATTTCGGGGGCACGTGGCGGCGTCGTTGCCAACAGTGGTGACTATCACTTTGACAACGTGACCGTGACGGACTGTTACTACGGTATCTACCAAAACTACGGCAATCGGCTTCTGTCACTGACAGCGTCCGATGACGTCAGACTCGAAGACAACGAGTATGCCATCTATTCGACTCAGCCCAACGAAGGCGATGACTCGACGCGGCTGGTCATCGACGGCCAAAAGATTTCGGGCAACGCTCGCTCCGTCCGAGCGACAGGAAGGATCGTTGAAATCACTGACTCCGCCTTCGTCAACAAGCAACGCGGCGTCTCACTACAAGAGTGCCCCTCGGTCACCATCCGTCGCTGCAACATTACGGGCAACGCCGAAGAACGTGACGACTGCTACTACGGCATCCTCACCAACGGCTCGACAAATCTGGAGATCAGTCAGTGCCGCGTGAACGCTTCGCGTTATGGATTGTACCTCTACGCTCTAGGCGGGGAGTCGCCCACGCTGAAAGACAATCAGCTGCAGGATCACTATGTCGGGCTCCGGCTCCACTCGGGAACATGGGTTTACACCGATGCCGACGGGAACAGCATCCGTGACGCCGTCTTCGGCTTTTACGCCGATCAAATGCAATGGAAGATTGACAACGCCACCGTCGACGCAAGCTGTCAGGTCGGCATCGCGGAAGTACGTGGCGCTGTCGCCGGGACGGGCTTGAAGATCCCCGGCGGAGTCTATGGGCTGTACTCCCACGAATCAAAGTCCGTCACGCTCGCCGACTTCACAATCGAGAACTGCACCCAAACGGGATTGGACATACGGGAATGCGGCAGTGTTGCCGTGCAGGATGGGGTTTCTCGCAACAACCGCAACGGCATGTACGTTCTGGATACCGAAGGAAAAATCCCATCGATACGAGACTGCGCGTTTTCGGGAAATGCGAGCTACGGACTCTACCTCGCGGAGACAACGCTTTCTAACACGGAAGCCGCGAACCTGACCCTCACCGGTAACCGCTACGGCTTGGTCGTGCGAGATCGTGTCGTTCGGATCAACCCGACCATGGGCATGGTCATCTCGAACAACGAGTATGGGATCTACGGCTATCGTGCGCCACTTGAAATGTCTGGGATCGCCCTCGCAGACAACGCCATCGGTGCCTATGTGTCAGAAGGTGCGGTCCAAGTCGATGCCTGCAAGATTCGTTCCACGGGAACGGGCATTTTGGCAAATCTCAATGCGACTTCTTCCATCAGCGATTCAATCGTGAGCGGTGGAAACACCGGAATTCGGTTCAACAAGATCGCCGATTTCGCGGAGCCGATTCAAATCGCTCGAACGCAAGTCATGGATGCCGCTCAGAGCATCACGCTCGTCGGCCAAGACCATCCGCTCCATGGCACGATCACCGAGTGTTCCATGTCGAACGGGACACGCGGACTCTCGTTGCAGAACGCGGAGTTGAATGTTTCCAATTCCAGCTTTAGCAATCTGCAATCCAACGGGATCTATCAGTACAGTGGGTCAAGCGAAATCCAGAGTTGTCAATTCACGATGATTCCGAGCGGAACGGCTCTGTACAGCCTCGACGGAAAAATCAACGTCGCGCGATCACGCTTCTCGCGGTGCCGGTACGGCGTCGGGCTCTCCGGCGAAGCGGCGGGCCGTCTCACCAATAGCACCATCGACCAGTGCATCGTCGGAATCTACACGAGCGGGGAGCTAGCGGAACTGAATGTTTATCACGCGACGATCGCAAGGGCGCAGTACGGCGTGTTGCGTTATCGCGGCGCCATGGTGGTTCGAAACTCTATCCTCCAGTCCAGCCGCTACGGGATGTACAACAGCGACGAAGCAGGACGACTTGATCACAGCAACAACCTGGTCCATGGCCCAATTCCGTACCATGACACCACGTCGGGCGACGGAGAATCGACCAAAGATCCCATGTTCGTTAATGCGTCGGCGGGCGACCTTCGGTTGGCTTCTGGATCGCCGGCCATCAACGCGGGAATGGACCTCAGCCAGCCAGTTGTGACGGACATTGATGGTCATGAACGCCCGAGTTTCCACGGCTACGAAATGGGGGCGCACGAGTTCATGGAGCCGAACGGGTCGCTTCGCGTCATCGAATGGGACGAAGTTGCGAAATGACGGTCACTTTTTCGAGCGTATCTGCATCCAACGCCCGTACTCTTCGACCGTGATGATTCCGTCATTGTCGATGTCGCTCGCTGCCGGTGACATCAACATGCGTTGCGACTCCGCCCGGTCGAGAGCCCCATCTCCATTTGTGTCCATGCGTGAGACAATCCGCTCGGCGTATCGAAGGTAGCGATCTTCGACGGGAGCTTTTGGATCAGTCATCGCCTCGGCGAAGGCTTTTCGCTTTGCTTCCGCACGTTGCATATCACGAATCAGCGTCGCAACAAAGGACAACGCTTTGTCCGCTCGCTCGGTATCATCACCCCGGACCGTCTTCATCGCGATCTCGAGCACTTCGGGACTGCGGTCGTTTACCTGCGTCACGTATTTCAGCAAGTCGACGCAGTATTGATCGGATTTTCTCATCCGACGCAAGACTTGCGTGTAACACTCTTCCGCATGTTTTCCAAGCTGATCGCTCAAGCCGTTCTTGGTCGAGACCAGTTGCCGGTAGCCCTGCGTCGTCCTTGAAAGACGCTGAATTCGTTTTTCCAACTCCACCAAGCAGTCAAGCATCGCCTCGACGCGCTGCTCGGCCGTAAGCGTGGACAGTTTCATCAGCGTTAGAGCGCGACTCACGATTCGACTATCCGGATTCGCACCCGACGCGAATGTCGCCATTGCCTTTAACGTCGGCTGATTGAATTGCTCGCTCGTGACCTCAAAAGACTGAAGCCTGCCAATGGCGTCCACCTGGTTCTCTGATTCGAAATCAATTGCGCGCTTGCTATAGATTTCAATGACCTCTGTTTTCATCTCGTCGAGAAGCGAGCGTTGTTTCGGCTCGGACTGTGCGAACGCCGGCCGCGTGAGAAAACAGACGCAAAGCATCAACATCAAGGACGCGAACTTCATCTTAGAAACTCCGACGTGAAGACGTGCATTTCGTTGACCGTGACTGGGTTATCGTATCCTCTGAGATCGGGCAGACAAATATTGGCAATTCGGTCGCAGAGTCGAAAGCCGACAAACGCTCCATTGATGCTGATTCGCGTGGGCGAACACACCCCGCGAAACCTCTGATTAGAGAATCGCTTCGGCGACGTGCGCCGAGCCGAATCGAGCCGACTCATGGGCGTACAGATCGCCAACCGACGCCCGCTACTTCTTCGAACGTTTTTCCATCCAGACCGCATACTCTTGGACGGTGACAATCCCGTCGCCGTTCGTATCGCTTGGCGCGGGGGACATCAGCATGCCATCGAATTCCACTCCCGATAGCACTCCATCCTTGTTCTTGTCGGCGCGAGCGATGATGCGTTTTGCATATTGAAGATACCTGTTGCTTGGCGGGAGCTTTGTGTCGCCATCGGCCGGTGCTTTGGCGACCGCCAGTTGGACGGCCCGTGCTCTTTTCATGTCACGCACCAATTGAGCGGCGAACATCATCGCGACCTCTGCCCGCTCGACATCTTCACTTCGGGCGGTTTTCATCACGATCGCAAGTACTTCCGGGCTCTGCTCATTCACCGTTTTTAAGAAGGGTAAAAGATCCAAGCTGTACTGGTCCGATTGCTTTATTCGAACGAAAGACTGCTTCTTGCATTCATCGCTGAATTTTCGCAAGCTCTCGGTGAGCCTCCGAATGGCCGAACTCAGTGCTGCGTACTCCGTGTCCCTTCGAGAAAGCCCTTTGAATTCTTTCTTTGCATGCACGAAGCAATCGAGCATCGCAGCGACCTTCTGCTCATCCGTTAGCGTCGTGAGGCTCATGAGTGACAGCGCACGTTCAATGAGCCGACTATTCGAATCCCCCGATGAAAAGTCCGACATGACCTTCAACGTCGGTTCGTTGAACTTTGCGTCGCGAGTCCCAAAATAGGAACTGAGCGTGATGACCGCCGCCGTTTGCTTTTTCGATTTGAAATCGACCGCCACCTCACTGAAAATCTCGATCAGTTCCTTCTCGGCTTGCTCGAGAATCGCTGGTCCCTCTGCGTTCGATTGGGGGGGCGTCGATTGGGCATGAGCGAGTTGCGTGGCGGTTACGAAAAGAAATATCAACAGCGTCGCAGCGAACTTCATCATGGAACTCCCAAGTTGGACGGCGGTCAGGGAGCTATCATAACCCCTCTCAACTCGAGGGGTTTCGCAGTAGTTTGAGATACCGGTTCCACCGTTAGCGCTGACGACCCAACGGTGGTCCGAAGGGCGGTCTTCCTCCACGGCCGCGCGGGCCCCTTGGTCCGCCGGGTCCACCCGGTCCGCCGCGGCCAGGACCACCGGGCCCTCGCTGTACAAAACTATCGTCGGGTGTTCCTTTGAGCATCCGCGGGATGTAGGGAAACTCCTTCGTCAGTACGTAATAGAAGGTTCCACTTGGATACTCCGGTGTGACTCCCGATCGTCCGTTGAACGCGTCCAAGTCGCCGACACCCTCAACGTGCTCATAGTCGCCAACAAAGGTCCCATCATAGGCGCCGCCTGGGCCGGAACTTCCCGCGGGCCGCTGTCCGGACTTGAGCCGATAGCCCGACCGAAGCGATTCGACGTTTCCATCCGCACCAACAACTTCGCAGTCATACACGGGGTACCCGTCCGCGGCGTAGCCGATCAGCGTCATCGATTTGCCGGCGGCCCGAGCTTCCTTCGCGAGCCGAGCGATCAAGTCCGGTGAACGACCGTGATAGTGATAATCGCCGGTCGGCTGAACGTGCGCATTGTTCATGTCCAGACCCAAATTCACTTTGCCGCCGATTACGGCATACTGCCAGGGACTCGAAAAGTCTCGACGCCAGAATTCGGCGGCGCCCGGATCGAACGGCACACCATTGAGCGCGACTCCGAACTTTCCGAGCTTCAACGAGGTGGGTTTGCTGGCGACGGTTGGTTGAAGAGGAACACGGAACTGATGACGCTGTTCGCGGATTCGATTTGGGTTTCCGGCCCCGGGAAACTGTCCCGTCTCGTGTTCGGGAAGGCCATTGGAGTTGATGTATCGATAGCCATTCCGCTCACTGATTTCGACTTTGGAGTCGAAAGTCCCTGCCGGATTGCCAACCTTCGCCGATGCGAGAATCGTCGCGTGGTCATGGTCATGACCCTCGTGGGCGACGACTTCGGTGGCGATCCCGATGCAGCTGATCATCAAACTCCAGCACAAAAACGCAATACGCTTCACGATTCATTCCTCCGGTTAGGTGTGGTCTCTGCGGTACCTAACGGAATCCATCGGGAGCATCCACAAACTTCGTCCTCATCACGTTTCGCTCTGTCGCCCGAAGCGGTTTGCACCCCCAATTGAACGCGATCCCGCGGAGAACTCTCTGAGCCCTGTCCCGAAATGAGCGCGATCCGTGATTTGGGACAGGGACGTGGCGGTCGATGATCTCGTCCGATGACGTCTGACAACCACCAAGGACAATGAAACCCGACGGCTCGGGACCATCGGGGACAGAGCAGAAAGCCGGGGACAGGACCATCGGGGACAGAGCAGCGGGGACAGGACCATCGGGGACAGAGCAGAAAGCCGGGTGAGCTGAACCGAGAACATGGCGTATATGTAATCGAGACTTGCTCGTTCGGTTCGGCGCTGGTGGTGAGCAGGTATTCCACCACAGAGGGCACGAAGTCCACGAAGGAAGAAAAGAAGACGTGGCAAAATGCGGTGAGGGACAGACAGGAGAGAGGGACGACAGGAGAGGGACAGAGCACTCTATTTGCTCTGTCACCGAGTGATGGCCCTCTTCGTGACCTTCGTGTTCTTTGTGGTGCAATCTCCGTTGTCCTCCGGCAGTCTGCTGGGGCGATTTACCCGGACCCCCGCGGGCCTCTCGGCTCAGCCATGTGCTCTGTCCCCGCCGGCATCCTTTCCATGGCGTAAACTATCAAGACTTGCCATTCGGCGCTGGTGGTTAGCAGGCATTGCACCACAGAGGGCACGAAGCCCACGAAGGAAGAAAAGGAAAACGAAGCAAGATGCGGTGAGGGATAGACAGAACAGGGACAGAGCACTCTGTCTGCTCTGTCCCCCTTGAAACGCTGTCACCGAGTGATGGCCCTCTTCGTGTTCTTCGTGGTGCAATCTCCGTTAACCTCTGGCCGTCCGCTCGGGGCGATTTGCCCGGACCCCGCGGGCCTCTCGGCTCCGGCAATTCGCTCTGTCCCGAGAGTCGTCCCGCTGTCCCCGAGAGTCGTCCCGCGGGCCTCTCGGCTCCAGCAATGTGCTCTGTCCCCGAGAGTCGCTAAGCAATGTGCTCTGTCCCCGAGAGTCCTACTGTCCCCGAGAGTCGCTAAGCAATGTGCTCTGTCCCCGAGAGTCGCTAGGTACTCTGTCTCGAATCGTCGCGGAGCGTCCGAACCGGACGGTGCACCGTTTGAGAGGAGCAGTGTGGTTCAATCAACGTGTCTGAAAGTGAGACACTTCAACGACCGTCACCAGCCCGTTCGCGAATGAGAGGGCGCGTGTTGGGTGAGTTACCGTTGGTGCTAGTATCGGCAGGATGGGCTGTTTGCGCAAAAAAACCGCTCGACGACGTCGAGCGGTTGATGCGGATGCGTGCCGATCATCGATCGGCAGATGGCGAAGAGGCTAGCGGCGCTTCTTAGCGGCCTTCTTCTTGGTCGCCTTCTTCTTGGTAGCTTTTTTCTTGGTAGCTTTTTTCTTGGTCGACTTCTTCTTAGCGGCCTTCTTCTTGGTCGCCTTCTTCTTCGTCGACTTCTTAGCTGCCTTCTTCTTAGCTGCCTTCTTCTTGGCAGCCTTCTTCTTGGTTGCTTTCTTCTTGGCCACGTTCTTCCTCCGCGGAAATGAATCACGATGATGAGTCATTGTGACTCGCGCGGGAACGTTCCCCGACAAGTCACCGGCCACGGCTCACCATGCGTAGTAAGTGTCAACAACGGTGAACGTGATCATCCAATCAAAGTTCCACCTTCGTTGACGTAGACTTGCGGTATTTGTACGCGCTGCAACGATTTTCGCAACATCTTTTCACGAAATTTGTGGTTGCACGCGCTCGCGTTTTTGTTACTAGCGCATCGCAATCGAGGCGCGTTTGCTCGAGTTGATGCGAACGTGTCCGTCCCTCAACTGCATCGTCGCGCTTTGTGATGTAGCGTCTTGCGTTGATGATGTTGATTGCAATTGCGCTTCGCATCGATTGACGCAAACACCGGTCTATCAATGCGTTGTGTCCATTGATCCTGCTTCACCACTTTCGAAAGAGAACGCAGCACTCTCGTCCGTCTTCAACGTTATCAACACTCGCAACCAACTGTGGATGACGTTGATGCGGTGAAAGACTTTGCATCCGCGATCGCACTCAACTTGCGACACAAAGTTTTTTGGAATTTTTTTGATCGATCGTTCGTTTCGACACTCCAATGCATCGCAACAAAGGCATCGAACTTGATGTGGAACGCGCGCGACAAGCGTCAACGCCAACCACCACCTCCACTCATCGGGTGGAGCATTTGGTAGCTCATGAATGCGAACGTGCCAAAGAAGACCGCCATCATCGGTTCTTGGTAACGAAGTGCGTAAAGTGCCAGCGCGCCGGCACTGATGACGCTGATCCACAACGACTGCGCGATCGTTCCACCGGTCATCACCACAATGCTCCGCGCAATGTGACCTCCGTCGAGCGGCCAAACCGGCACGAGATTAAGAAGTGCCCACACGATGCTGGGATAAACGAAAAACGAAACCAAAGCGTACAGCCCCTGGCTGGGGATCATCTCGCCGTTTGCCATCGTGGGGATCCGGTCCAAGTAGACCGGCATGTGAAGAAAGATCGCGACCTGATAGCCCGCCAGCTTCACAATGAGTGCCAACACAATTGCCGCAGCGATCTGTAGCGCCGGTCCGGCGAATGAGATGATGAGCTGCTCTCTTTCGCCGATTCGAGAGATCGATCGCCCCGGCGACAGGCTTCCCGTCGGAATGGCGAGGCCCCCGAAATGGTAAAGCACGATGGATGCGTGAAGACCGTAGTAGCGAAATGCGAGCGCATGCCCCAACTCGTGAATCAAGATGGACACCAGCAGACAGAACGCCCAAACGAGCAGCAAAGGTCCGATGCCAAGCGTCGATCCTTGCTCCACCGCCGGATTGCCGGCCAGTCCAGCGAACCCCGTGCAGAAGTAGTACCCGAAAACGATTGCGCCGAGCCAAAACGTCCAACTGATCCGGACGGGAAATCCCATCACCATAAATCGCAAGTCGTATTCAGATTCCGGCGGTTCTTGCAGCAACATCCCAAGGCCCTTGGTGCGATCAACGTGTGTCCCTCAAGAATAGCGGAGCGTGGAAATCAAGGCACCTACACGCTCCCGGGAACCCCCGATCCGATTCACCGCTGATGGCCGGAACACTTCTCAAACCCTTCACCCCGCACGTTCCTGAGCGATGAGCCCGCGAGATCCTCGACCTTTGTCAACAATTCACTCCGTTGGCGGGACAGATCGGTTCAGCCTGATAAACTGTAGCTCCCACCTCACGCCCACCATTTCACGCCATGCAATTCCGATCGATCACCACCTACATCGTCGTGTTGGCGACGGTCACCTGCACAGCGCGCCTTTCTGCGGAAACCCCCGCGAACATCGAATTCAACGAGGACGCGGCCACGTTCCTCGAATCCAACTGTGCTGGCTGCCATGACGGCTTAGATGCCGAAGGTGGGTTTCAGGTCTCGGACCTTCTGTCGAAGACGGGCCGCGATCTGAGTCGTCGACAGAGTCTTCATCAGTGGACACGGGCTTTCGACCGAGTTCGCGAGGGCGAGATGCCGCCACCGGAAGATGGAGCGCTTGAAGCAAACGAAAAGACGACGTTCGAACGCGCGACCGGGCAATGGATCGACGCATTCGTGACTCGCCGCAACGAGCAATTCGGACGGGTCGGCCCACGTCGTCTGACCAACCGGCAGCTCGAACGGACACTCTGTGATCTTTTGGCGATCGACATTCCGCTTGCGCGTTTGATACCGGAAGAGACTCGCACCGACGGCTTTCGCAACATCGCCGATGCGCAGCCCATGTCGCACTATCACTTGAGTGATCACCTTCGCGTGGTCGACGCGGCGCTCGATGAGGCCTTCCGTCGCGCTGGCGGACCCCAAGACGAAAGTCTGCGTGTGTTCCCTCCGAAAAGGATCGCCAATAAGCCGCCCGGACGACGCAACCGAGATCCCGAATTGCGAAAGGGTCTCGCTGTCATTTGGAATGGGACCGTTTCTTTCTACGGACGGATCTCCAACAGTCGGACCGATCGCGAGGGCTGGTATCGAATTCGTTTGAAAGCCTCTTGCCTCAATCCACCTCCCAGTGGCACCGTTTGGTGCTCGGTGCGTAGCGGCGAGTGCGTGTCGCGTGCTCCACTGATGAATTGGATCGGCTCGTTCGAGGCAACTCCTGAACCAACCGAACACACTTTCACTGCGTGGATCGATCAATCGCACCTGCTCGAAATTCGACCCGCCGATGCGACGATGAAAACGGCACGCTTTCGCGGAGGTCAGATTGGGTTCGGGGAAGGTGAAGGCCAAAACGCCCCGGGAGTCGCCTTTCACTCACTCTCCCTGGAACGGATTTACCCGGGAGGCACCGCCGAGCAAGTTCGCGAACTGCTATTCGGCGAAACGAGGGTGGAATACGACGAGCGCCAACACCGCTTCGTCCACTTTGGGAAAAATGCGAAAGCCGAATTTACGTCGCTGATTGAGCGGTTTGCGCGACGAGCGTTTCGCGCTCCCGTTTCACGAGAGACACTTGCACCGTTCGTCGATCGTTTTCAGGCACTGGTCGATGGGGGCTCCGATCCCGTTGAGGCATTGCGTACGACGTACCGGACGCTTCTTTGCTCGCCGCGGTTCCTCTATTTTCACGAGCCGCCTGGGGCACTGAGCGATTACGCCATCGCCTCTCGTCTGAGTTACCTGCTAACGGGAACCATGCCCGACGCAAAACTCTTTGACGCCGCCGACCGCGGCGTGCTTCGAGAACCGGAGGAACTCTCCCGACAGGTTCGGCGGCTACTCGATGGACCGAACTTCGAATCCTTTGTGAAGGACTTCTCCGATCAATGGCTCGATCTGGCCGACATCGCGTTCACGGAACCGGATCGCCGCTTGCACCGCGACTTTGACCTCGTTGTTCAAAATGCCATGCACGAGGAAACCAATCGATTCTTGCGGACATTGATCACGGAAAATCGTCCCGCGAATGAACTCGTGGATGCCAAGTTCACCTGGCTCAATGGTCGACTCGCCGACTACTACGACATTGACGCGAAGATCGACTCGAGCCAATGGAGTCTCGTTTCGCTCGATGAGCATCCTTATCGCGGCGGGTTGATGACTCACGGCTCGGTTTTGAAAGTCACCGCCAATGGCTCGAACACTTCGCCTGTGATACGAGGCGCATGGGTCTGTGAACGTCTGCTTGGGACGCCGGTGCCCGACCCTCCCGAGAATGTGCCGGCCATCGAGCCGGATATCCGTGGCGCCAAAACCATTCGCGAGCAACTCGAGAAACATCGCTCGTTGGAAGCTTGTGCCGCATGCCACGCAAAAATCGACCCACCCGGTTTCGCGCTGGAGCAATTCGATGCGGCCGGACGCTGGCGCGATCGCTACCTGGTTCGCAAATCGAAACGCAATTTTGGCGAAGGGCCGGTGATTGACGCCTCGTACCAACTTGCCGATGGAACATCGTTTCGGTCATTCACGGAATACCGTCAACTGGCCGCCAGGAATCGAGCACAAATTGCTCGAAACTTTGTCGCTCAGCTACTGGTGTATGGCACCGGCCACGAGATCACCTTCGCGGATCGAAAAACGCTCGACACGATCGTCAAACGAACCGAAAAACATCAGCACGGACTTCGTTCTTTGATCGAAGCGACCGTGGATAGTCACACCTTCCTTCACAAGTAGAGCAGGTTCGATGAACCCTAATCGATCGACACGACCGAATCGCCGAAGCCTGTTGCGCGGTAGCGGGGTGGCAATGACACTGCCTTGGTTGTCCGCCATGAACAGCTCGGCGGACGATGCCAGCGGCATCGGCCAAAAGTCGGGAAACACATCAGCCCCGCGACGCTTTGTTTCGGTTTCTTTGGGATTGGGATTGCTCCCCTCCAATCTCTTCCCAGCGAAAGGCGGAAGAGACTACGAAGCGAGCCGGTACCTGCAGCCGCTTCAAGATATTCGTGAGAGCTTTTCGGTGATCTCTGGTTGCAGCCATCCCGGAGTCTCGAACGGACATCGCGCCGAGGCAAGCATCCTGACGGCGACGCCGATCGGGAATTCGGGGAGTGCTCGTAACACGATCTCGGTGGACCAGTTACTCGCCAAGGCTTTCGGCAATCAAACACGGTTTCCATCGCTCGTATTGAGCACGTCGGGGACGCAAAGCCCTTCCTATACCGATACTGGTTCGATGGTTCCGGCCGAAGACTCTCCCGCAGAGTTGTTCGCACGGCTCTTTGTCGACGATTCGCGGCGTGAGCGACAGCGGCAAGCCGACCGAATCCGCAAGGGTCGGAGCATCATGGATGTCGTTAACGAAGACGCGCGAAATTTGCGACGGGAAATCGGCTTCGGCGACCGTGAGCGACTAGATGCGTTCTTTACAAGCGTCCGCGAATTGGAGAAGCGGATGGCGGCGAACGAGCGGTGGGCGAAACTTCCAAAGCCAGAGATCGACGCACAACCGCCCCGACCCTTGTGCGAAGACGACGTGGTGGGCCGTCAGTCGCTCATGCTCGAGTTGATGAAACTCGCGATTCAAACGGATTCCTCTCGATTTATGTCACTTCACCTTTCTGCGGGCAACATGAGGATTCCGATCGAAGGCGTCGATCAAGGCTATCACACACTCAGCCACCACGGTCTTGATGAAGACAAGCTCGATCAGTTAGCGCTCATCGAAGCTCAGATTGTTTCGGCTTGGGGGCAATTCCTCCGTGCGCTCGCCGACGTCGAAGAAGAGGGCGCGACGCTATTGGATCGAACTTCCGTGTTGCTGACGAGCAATCTTGGCAATGCGTCGAGTCACGATAATCGGAATATGCCGGTGCTCTTCGGCGGCGGCGGTTTTCGTCACGGCCAGCATCTCGCGTTCGATAGCGACAACAACTATCCGCTTGCCAATCTCTATCTCTCAGTGCTGCGACGCTCGGGGATGGAAATGGATCGATTCGTGAGCGGCAAGTCAACGATGGAGGGCCTTGAGAGCTGACCCAGTTTTCAGCTTTCCACGTCTTCTTCGCTACGCTCTTTCACCATCGTGATTTGGTTGCCCCGATCGTTGTAAGTCACTTGATTCATGATTTCGTGAATCAAGAGCACGCCGCGTCCGCCGGGCACTTCGAGCAGTTCCTCTTCGCGTGGGTCCGGGACCTCACTGGGGTTGAATCCGTCTCCCTCATCGGTGATCTGAATCACGACACGATCTGGACCGCACGTCATTTCGACGGTGACGCTTTTTTCGGGATCACTTCGGTTGCCATGGCGGATCGCGTTGACGATCGCTTCCTCGTACGCGAGCTGCGTTCGAAAAAGATCGGGAGCGGGCCACTCTCGCTCGGTCATCGCCGCAAGCAACTCGTTTACCAGCTCGCTGCCGACGGACGTATCGCTCGGAATCTCGCGTTTAAGCTTCCAGATGAGATCGCTGGATGTCATTCCGATGGGGAGATCCGAGGAAAAGGTGGCGTTTCGACGCAGATCAGTTTAGCGGATTTGAGCATCCGCGCCGTCCACTCAATCTCAGGCACTGCATTGCCTGCGTCGGGGTGACTCGAACGGTCATTGGTCGAGGGTACCGTCGTCGCTCGCGGACGGAGCCATCGCGTTTTCCTCAAGCTCAAAGATCCGCTCCAGACGCGTGATCTGAATGACCTGACGCACTTCATCGCTCACCGATCGAAGCTTCACGCCGACGCCACATCTTGAGGCACGTTGCTTGAGATAAATCAGCTCGTTGAGGCCAACGCTCGTGATCGCATGGATTTGTTCCATGTTGACGACCACATCGGTCACCATTTCGGGCCGTGGTTCCAAAAGCAGCCGATCGACTTCGACCGTCATGGAGCGGCCGATTTGGCCACCATGCAGCGCATTTTCGGTCGGCAGCAGGACCAACTCGCAACCGAGAACACGGATGTCGAAAGGCGGATGATTGAAACTCATGGAGAAGAAACTACGGCCTCGAACACCTGTGACGCGAACAAACCAAGACGCGAAGACGCGCCCCAACGGCTGCCTGGCGGGCCTCGCGAAAACGCTGCTTGAGCATGCGGCCGGCAAATCCATTCGCGCCGCATCCATTCGCACCGCCGAGCCGTTCCGCCGACAGCTCCCTGTCAAGCGTAGTCGCGCGGCACACCGACGGCAACGCACTTTGATGTGTTGCGCCGCCCAATCAGGTTCATCAAAGACGCCGATCGAGAAACCGCGCCGGTTGCGTCGACAATGCAGACAGACTTCCGGCGATGCGCTGGCACGAGATCGAAATCCGGGCCCTGACGGTCAATCGCGATGGTTTGGAATGGAAAGGGCGTGCAGCGAGATGACCCCGCCGACGGCGAGCATCGAGAGGCCAAGCCAACGCGGCGGCGTGACTCGTTTCCGGATTGGCGGCGTCACCGGTTCGAAAAGGGACCCGATGGTCGTCGAGTTATCCACAACAGGTTTGTTCGCCATCTTCGCAAAGAAACGAGTCGTGGGCTCGTTCAGCACAAAGGATTCGATCCGACGGAATTGCAGCCCGAGGAGGACGAGCAACACGCCGATAAAAAAGTAGCGGTTACGGTAGAGAGCCATGGTCGCGAACGATCTTTTTGCGTCGTGGGAGGAGAACGCGTCAATTGACGCAACGCATCGTTGCGGATCGGATGCAGAGCGATGTCCACTCCAGCGGAAGACGCCGCAGCCAAAAAATCGGTGGCGTCTGGTAGCGATCTTGACGGGCGCGCCAGTCAGAACGCTTCCAAAATCTGGAGCGGCGGTATCGCGATTCCACCCAGTGCTAGCTCGTTCGCGCCGTGGTCTCCGCGATCGACGATTATTCCAGCAAGCGATCGGCAAGTCCGCGAACGGAGTCCCCGAAATTTCGGTACGCTGATTCTTCCAGCAGCGCTGATTGATTGCTTCGCATGATTGCCGCCGCGAGCGTCTTGTGCCGCTTCCAGTCTTCGAGGTCGAATTCCCGAATGTCGGTGTAGATCCCCGACAGGTTGTTGCTGATTTTCGGCACCAGGACGACGCCATTTTCGCCGCGAACCACGTGATAGTGCATGACGACGAAGAGAAGTAAGGCGCCGCAGAACATCCCTGCCAGAAAACGTGACATCGAGCGACTCTCCCTGATTCGAACTGGACCTCAAGTGGCTTTTAGGGGGCCAGGATATCCGAGACAAGGCGGATTCGCGGGGCAAACAACTGCCGAGCGAACCGGTACCCTGCGTCGGTGTCGTTTTCCTGCCCAGAAAAGCGATCGATTCACCCCAAACCGGGCGACTTGACGATTTCGCCGAATCGCTCCAGACTACGTGCCTCGATCCGGGACAAAGATCGGCATCATAGTTGCCGAAACGAGTTCCTATGCGATTCACAAGCACGCAACCCGAGACCTTCAACGGAACTCGCGGTTGAAGCTTTCAAGGGCGATTAGCTCAGTTGGTTAGAGCGCTACGTTGACATCGTAGAGGTCACAGATTCGAATTCTGTATCGCCCACTGAAACGACTAACAGTTTCACCCCGTAAATCACCGGTCGGAATGCTCTCGTAAGCGTTACCAGCCTCAAGGCTGTGCGGCCCACTTTCAGACGTTTCTGGTACTGACTACCAGAAATAGCAATGGAGGTGGCAAATATGCCGCGCAGAAAGGCGTCATCGCCAACGTACCAGTACCACGTGTCTGGGCAGGCCCGAGTCTATCTCGATGGTCGTTACTTCTACTTGGGCACGCACGATTCGCCCGAGAGCTTCGCGAAATACCACTCAGTGCTTGCGACGTACTCCGCCAACGGCATGCAGATGCCTGAGGATGCTCTCGAGCACCTTGGCGACGCGCCGGTCACCGTCCGGTGTCTCACAGCTGAGTTCCGGGAATATGCGAAAGCCAAGTACGCGAACAACCGGACCCATCGCGATCGGTCTCTGAAAGTCCGTGACCTGCATCGATGATGAGTACCAGACGTTCCCGCGGCCGAATTCGTTCCTCGGAAGTTGTCCGCAATTCCCGACCTTCCTGTAGCAAGTCCGGGCGGGAGGGCGATGGCGCTATGGCCGCGACGTGAAGAGCCTGCGTGCGAATTGTCCGTAATCCTGACCGTCCACATCTCCATCACTGTCATGGTCGAAGAGGGGGTTGTAGCTGCTGTCCGCCGCATGGCGAAGAAACGTCTGACCGAAGCGACCGAGGTCTTGTCCATCAACGTCGCCGTCACCGTCGCTATCACCAAAGAAGCGGAAGAATTCATCCGTGGCACGGGTTCCGCCAGCAGTGCCATTGCCGTCGCCGTCGAGACCGTTTCCAGCTGCATCGCGAATGTGAGTCTGTAAAACCCTGAGCCGGTAGGTCCCATCCTCCAATGAGCCACCGAGTGCCATTGGAAAACGAAGGATGATCTGGTTGGCTAACACCCCCGCGCCGACATTTGAACTCATGTCAACTGGGATTCCAGAAGCGGTTCGCAAATCAAATGCCCCTTCGTCGAAGAAAATCGGAGAGTCGAATTGGATCGTCAGGGATCGAACCATGCTACGTTGCGCGGTTCCATCGTCAACGACGACGGCGGTGATTTGCGGCGCGACGTTGTCGAGCGTATAGGTTTCGTCAACGGCTGGTTCGACGGACGCGAGGGAATTGAGAGCCAAATCGGTGATGTCCTGCGTTGGAGCGATGTCGATCCCCACGGTGCCATCGAAGACCGCAAGGTCACCTCCAGACACGGTGATCAAAAAGATCGCCTCGCCGGTACCCTGCACGGGTAGCACATTGGTCACTGCCGCCGTCGAACGACTGCTCACAACAAAATCCGTCGCATCAGTATTCTGAACCTGCTCACTGAATTCGGCTCGAAACTGCAGTGAGTCGGCGTTTGTGACTTCTGATGTGGGGAGCTGCCTTGTGATTGCGATCAGTTGTGGGGTGAATTGCGATTCGAATGAGCCGATATCAATGCGACCGCCATCGACTCGACTGAACCCGTTGCCCCGTTGATCGTTCAGAGGAATTCCACTGAGACCCGCGATGGCGTTGCCATCTCCTGCGTTGATTGCGGGGCTGCCGCTAAGCAGGGCGTGGGTTTGGGTGGTGCCACCGTTATCAGCCAATGGCGCGATTAGCGGGGCGACGTTCAGCAGGTTGCCGATCCCCGTCGTCTCGGTGAAGCCCGAACCCGCATCGTTGCCGATCAGGCTGAACTCAACCGTTTGATCGTTGGACGGGTCTCCTACCGCCTGCAGGTCAGGCGCGGTCCCGTTGTCGCTGTTCCCGGCTACGATCGAGTTGCGGATGGTGAGCCGCTCGGAATCATCAAAATTGTCGGCCAACAGTCCGATTCCTCCCCCGGTTCGGCCGGCCATGTTGCCGGTGATTGTGCTGCTCTCAATCAGCACGGTGGAATCATCTGTGTAGATTCCGCCGCCATCTTGTGAAGCGGTATTGCCGCTTAAGGTGCTGCCGGTGAGCGTCACCGATCCTGAAGAGTTATAGACGCCGCCGCCATCATTTGACGCGGCATTACCACTGACGGTGCTTGCGGAGACCATCACCGAGCCGAAACGCGCGTAGATGCCGCCACCGTTAATAGCGCTATTGCGGCTAACGGTGCTGCCGTTGAGTGTCACCGACCCGGAACGTGCAAAGATACCGCCGCCATCGGTTGAGGCGGTATTGCCGCTAACGGTGCTTCCTGCAAGCATCACCGTGCCCGAAGACGCGTAGACGCCGCCGCCGTTACTGGCCGAACGGTTTCCCGAGATCAATGAGTTGACGATCTCGAGGTTTGCAAAACGGCTCGTGATGGCGCCGCCAATTCCCGCCGGGTTACCGCCGGTAACCGTCACCCCGCTCATCCGCACAACGCTATCCATAGGAGCTGTTACGTCGAGCACCCGTCCCACATTATCACCAAGCGTGTCAGCCAATTCGCTGGCGGCGATCTCAGTGATCCGGGTCCCAGGGATCAGACTGTCGTTGCCAGCCGCATCGGCGGAAACAACCACACCAAGCGCAGCTCCGTCGATGTGGGCCGAGTCGGAAATCAGCAATGCGCCCGTTTGCAGGTGAATCACGCTCGCAAGCCCACCGGTGAATACCGATGGGTCAAACGTGATCGTATCAGCGCCCGGCGTGGCGTTGGCAAAGTTAATCGCTTCGCGAAGTGAAGTGACTCGATCGCGGGCATCAACCACGTCGGCGGTCGTGGTGACGATCAGACTGGGAGTCTCGGGCTGTTGTTCGAACGCGCCGATGTCGGCGGCGTTTCCGGCAGCGGCATTGGAGACGCTGGCAAAATCGATCGGCCGAGTAAAGCCACGTTGGTCGGTGGTGAGCGCCGCGTTTCCCGCGTCAAGTGCCGGGCTACCCAAGAGCAATGCGTGCGTTTGAGTTGTACCGCCGTTGTCGGCCAACGGACCAAGCAGGGGATCGTTGTTGTTGACCAGAATGTCGTTTGCACCGCCGATTTGGTCGCCAGGGCCGAGCAAGTTGAAATCACCGCTGGCGGTTGCCGTCGAAGAGGTGAAGCCGGCAATGTTGATCGCTTGCGAGTTGCCGCTGTTTCCAGCGACGATGCTATTGCCGAGGATCGTCGTTCCCAGCGATGCGATTCCGCCGCCGCCAAAGTTCCCTGAATCGTTCCGTGTGATCGTGCTACTTTCGACCGTCACGCGACTGGAAGCACCGGCATACAAACCGGCACCCAGGTCGTTGCCACGATTGCCACTCAATGTGCTGCTGGTGACGTCGATCGTGCCGGAGTTCAGATAGATTCCGGCGCCCTTGGAACCGTTGGTGTTGCCAGAGATCGTGCTGTCGATGATCGACAACTGCGCAGAGTCCGCGTGGATGCCTCCGCCGATGCTGCCGGAGTTGTTGTCGCTGACAGTGCTACGTGTAAGTGCCACGATTCCACTTGAGGTGAAAATCCCACCTCCACGCAACCCGCTCGAATTAGCTCGAACCGTGCTGCCGGTGAAAACGGCGCCTTCTGCGCCGACGAGGATCCCGCCGCCAAAGTGGGCATTGCTGTTCGATTCGATCACCGTATCGACGATCATGGCCTGAGCGAACTGGGTCAAGACTCCTCCGCCACTTCCGCGCACGCCGTCGGGACGCGCGCTGAATCCTCGACCACCGTTTCCGGCTTGATTCCTAGCGACGGTACTGCCAGTGATCGTCAGGGCTCCCGAGTTGAAGATTCCGCCTCCGGAAGCGCCATCGGTCCCAGCGCCTCCGCTGCCGCCCAAGCCGGAGTCTCCGGAGTTGCCCGCGTGGTTGTCGGAAACCGTGCTTCCGGTGACGACCAATGTTCCAGCGCTAAAGATCCCTCC
Organism: Planctomycetota bacterium; assembly: GCA_038520195.1. Classification (GTDB taxonomy): domain Bacteria; phylum Planctomycetota; class Planctomycetia; order Pirellulales; family Pirellulaceae; genus Stieleria. Next base: position 2,095 of record JBCBLJ010000031.1, on the reverse strand, counting down.
GCCCACGCCACCACTGCCTCCATAGAAACCGTTGCCTCCATTTCCGGCGCGGTTTCCAGAGATTTCAGTTCGCACCAGCGTGAGACTTCCCTCGCTGAAGATGGCACCGCCTCGTCCTCCTTGTCCGCCGGTTCCGCCTTGGACGTTGTTGCCCGAGCCGGCACGGTTTCCGGTGATACGCGAGTCGCTGACGGTGAGAGTTTCTTGGGAGAAGATCGCACCGCCACTTTGTCCGCTTGAACCGATTCCGCCGGTGAGCGTCATCCCGCTGAGACCAACAGCAATCTGAGTATCGGCATTACCGTCGTTGACTTGGAGGTGCCGATAGCCGTTGCCTGCTCGTACGGTCAACAGGTCGGCACCAGGCCCGGAGATGGTGACGCCGTCAACGATCGTTGGCAACTGCGACGCCAGCTGGATCGACTGAGCGGTTGCAAAGACGGTGGGATCGAACGTGATCGTGTCGTCGCCGGGAACGCTGTTGGCGAACTCAATCGCCTCACGCAGGGAGGTAAAGAAGTCGAGGTTGTCGACCACGTCGCTTGTCGTCGTGACGATCAGGCTGGGCGTTTCGCTGAACTCAACGGCACCGATATCACTGCCGTTACCACTGACTACATTGGTGACGGCCGGCAAATCGACTGGTCGAGTGAGGCCGCGTTGGTCGGCGGTGAGTGTTGTGTTTCCCGCGTCGAGTGCCGGGCTGCCCGAGAGCAAGCTGTGCGTTGGGGTTGGTCCACCGTTGTCAGCTAATGGACCGAGCAGCGGGACGATCGCGCCGCCGGACGCGCTACCGATCAAGTTGCCGCTGGCATCGGCCGTTTGAGATTCAGCAAGATTCATACCTGCGTTGGTCCCGATCAGGCTGAAGCTCGCAGTCACTAGCCCCGGGGCGGCATTCCCGGCATTGATGTCCGAAGCGATGCCGCTTTCGAGGTTATCCGCCACAATTGAGTTGGCCAGCGTGATGTGCCCGGGCGCTTGGTTCAATCGGATCCCGCCACCAGGTCCAGTGCTGTTGTTGCCAGTCAAAGTGCTGCTGTTGAGCGTCACGGCACCCAAGTAAGAATGGATTCCGCCGCCACCACCGCCGCTGCTGTTCCCACTGATCGTGCTATTGGTGAGCGTCACGTTGCCGGACACGGTATAGAGACCGCCGCCTTCGCTGGTCGATTGGTTGCCCGAGATCAATGAGTTGGCGATCTGCAAGTTTGCAAAACTGCTTGTCACGCCGCCGCCAAATCCGACTTGGTTGCCGCCCGTGATGGTCAGTCCACTCAGCTGCACAAGGTCGCCTGCGGGTGCGGTGACGTCGAGTACTCGACCCACATTGTCGCCAAGCGTGCCAGCTGAGCCGCTCGCTGCGATGTCGGTGACCTGGACGCCGGGAATTAGGCTGTCGTTGCCGGCTGCATCGGCGGAAATGGTCACACCGCGCGGTCCACCGATGATGTGGGCCGATTCTGAAATGAACAACGCACCCGTTTGCAAGCGTATCACGCTGGCGGCTCCGCCGGTGAACACCGATGGGTCGAACGTGATAGTGTCCGAGCCTGGAGCGCTATTGGCAAACGCGACTGCCTCACGGAGCGATGTGAAACCGTCTGTGCTGTCGACGATGTCGCTGGCGGTCGTCACGACGAAGCGTGGCAACTCCGCTTGCGACTCGAATGCGCCGATGTCGCTGCCGTTGCCGCCGGTCGCGTTGGGGATTCCGACGAAATCGAATGGCCGCGTCAAGCCGCGTTGGTCGGTGCTAAGCGTCGAGTTCCCCGCATCGATCGCCAAACTGGCCGGCAAGAAGGCGTGCGTTTGAGTCGGCCCGCCGTTGTTCCCCAGCGGCGCGAGTCGCGGGTCGTTGTCGGGCACAAGAATGTCACTCGAGCCACCGGTTTGGTCGCCAGGTCCAAGCAGGTTGAAGTTGCCTGAAAAGTTCGACCCGGTGCCAGCCAAATTCGTGGCCGCGCCGCCGATGTTGCCCGCGACGATACTGTTGTTGATCGTGGTTGTCCCAAACGCGGTGACGCCAGCACCGTTGGTACCCGACGAATCGTTCAACGTGATCGTGCTGCTATCGATGGTTGTTGCGCCGGTG
>JBCBLJ010000719.1:0-4350 GCA_038520195.1 Planctomycetota bacterium | reverse complement strand
GTGAGTGTCACGCCCGGTAGCACGTCCTGCGGTCCCTGGCCATTTTTTGGATGGAGCTAAGCTGCTGCTCGATCTTGCGCCACATCGTTGGCACACCCATGACGAGTCAACGTCCCGAGTTGGCGCCCACCCGCAGCTCCATCACCCGAATCGGATGCTCGGGATCATCTTCCAGTTCAATGCGATGTTCGGTGTAGTCCCAGTCGCGTTTCTTGATCCACTCCCGAAATTCGTTGGCGATGATGCGATACGGATCGCTCAGCAGAAGCAAACCCTCGGGTTCAAGATGCTCCAGTGCGCACTGTTCCAGTTCCGGCCAGAGTTGCCTCAGATAGGTCACGTCACTCCCAACGAGGATCGGAAAGCGTTCGTTCAACCGATCGATTCCAAATCGTAGCCGGGTGACGGTGCATTGATCGGCGATCGGACGGCTGCTGAGCCGTACGAGGTGCAGCGGATCATCGACACCATCGGTGAGCGTGACGCGAGCGCCGCGCAGCGCCGCGCCGATTCCAGCATGACCGGTCCCACAACCCAACTCGAGGACTCGGCGGCCATCGAGTTCGATTCGGTCGAGGAACCGATCGAGACCGGCTGCGGCCCGCCAGGTCGCGGCCCAAAACGGATCGATCACCCCCTGTTCACCGGCGTCCTGTCGCTGGCAGGCGTCGATCAGCATCGCATCGGGGTCGGCCGCGACCGCCAACTGCCACGCGCGACCGGCGATCGCGGTGGTTTCCCATTTCCAGTCTAGGATCTGATCGGCATTCGCGATCAGTTCGTTCTCGGTCGTCATGTTTGAGAGGGGTTTTTGTTGCGTCGTCGGCGAGTGTTCTGTGTGAACGTGCGTCGCGTGAATCTGCCCGATCCAAAGCGTAAATCACGGAGACAACGAAAAGAAGACGCGCCGCAAAACCCTGCGCCCCGTGCGCAAAGTGTTCCAGCCGTACTACACTTTTGGCGCCGCCTCCTTTTTGCCGCGACGAATCCGACTTGTCAGAACCGAGCCCGCCGCGAATGAACTTCTCTTTCCGGATTGCGATTGCGTGTCTGGTCGGGTTGGCGCTGAGTTTTACCTGGGTTGCCTTTGCACCCTCGGACACCGCCCGTTTGATTCTTGCGGCGTTTCAAGTCGCGATGGTGTCGATTGTCATTTGGCAGGCATGCGATCCATTCGCCGATGCGGCCCAGTTTTTTGGCGAGCGTTGGCGGATCCCGGGCAGTGTCCGCGGGGCAACACTTGATGCGATCGCCAGTTCGTTGCCAGAGCTGTTTACCGGGCTGTTCTTTGTCATTCTCGCGCTCGGGATGGGGCGCGATGCCAACGACGACGTGATCGCACACAGCGGGGATGGTTTCGGGGCGACCATCGCGACCTGTGCCGGATCGGCGGTCTACAACATGATCCTGATCCCGGCTTTTTGCGGAATTGCAATTGCAAAGACGCGTCTCAAGAAGCCCGTGATCGAAATCGAACGCAGCGTCATCACGCGGGACGGTTTTTGGTTTTTGGCGTGCGAGATCGTACTCGTCGGTTTCCTTTTTCAGAAGCAACTTTCATGGCATCTCGCCGCAATACTCCTGGCAATGTACGGCGGCTATCTGATCTGGCTCGCGTTGGACGCGCGGCGGTACCGGGTCGCGCGGGCGGCCGTCGTCGAACAGCTCGGCGGGGAGCAGGAGCTTAGCGATGACCAGATCGCCGGCGCGCTCCGCGCCGCGGGGATCAGCACTTCGCCCAGCCTGGTCGAAAACGTTCGACGCGAACTGAAGTCGGACGAAGAAAACGAAAACGAAGAATCGCCATCGGCCGGTGTTTTTTTTGGGTGGTTCGATTTGGCGCTGACGGCCCCCAAGGGCTACGTGATTCTGTTTATCTCAACCCTAGTCACTGCGGTCGCATGCTATGCGTTGGTCGAAATCACGCTGAACATCGCAGTCGTGTTGGACGTTCCCGTTTTCTTCGTTGCGGTCATCGTTGCGGCTGCGGCCAGCAGTGTCCCGGATACGTTTCTCTCGATCGCCGCGGCCAAGCGGGGCGATGACGACGGTGCGGTAAGCAACGCATTCGGTTCGAACATTTTTGACATCTGCGTTTGCCTTTCGATTCCGCTCTTGGTCGGCGTGTACTTCAACGGCGGAGAACCCATCGATTTGACGGTGGGAGGCGAACCGATGATCGGCCTGTTTGGTCTACAGGTGCTGTTGCTGAGCCTGACCGGCGTCACGCTCGTGGTGCTGTGGCATCAACGGCGACTAACGCTGAACAAGGCGTACTTTTTGGTGGCACTGTATTTCGTGTTCATCGGGTACGCGGTGTTCGGTTCGTTGTCGAACTAGTGCCGCCGGGACGAAATAAGGCGGCTTGAGCGAGCTTACTTGCAAGCTTTACCTTCCCGGATGGAGGGCGACATCGATCACCCTCTCCTTGCTGCGCTCGACTCTCCTTCAAGGGAGAGTGACGCACGAATCACGAGAGTGATTCCGCTGGCCTACTTCGTCTGCACCTTAAAGCGAAGGTCGGTGACATTAGCTTCCGGGAGTTCTTTTTCGATGCGGGTAAGGATGGATTGTTTTTGAAACATTAGCTCCTGAACCACGACCGAGTCATCGGCGAAAACGGCGAGCACTCCTCGGCGAAGTTTCCCCACGGTAACGTGGCCAGCGAGTCCTTGGCCGACCACGCTTTCGACCACCGTTTGAAACTGGTTGGTCGCCTCGATTTGTGCGTAGCCACGCCGCGAGATCAGTTGGCTCACGAGGGAGCCGATGGATTGGATTCGCCGCGGTTGATCCATGGAGGTCGATCTTTCTTCGCGAAGGCCTCAGACGCTATGATTCCTTCATCAAACCGTATTTCACAACCTTTCACAAGTCATGACGCAGGCCCACGCCAGTCTGGAAACGCTATCCATCATCGGATGGCGAGAGTGGGTTTCGCTTCCCGACTTGGGCATCCCGTTTATCAAGTCAAAAGTTGACACCGGCGCAAAATCGAGCAGTCTCCACGCTTTGCAACTTGAAACCTACATGCGCGGCGACGACGAATACATTCGCTTTCTCGTGCCTCCGTATCAACGCAGTGAACGAAGTGCGGTGCGGTGTGACTTGCCGTTGCACGACCGCCGCGTGGTCCGCAGCAGCAGCGGCGAGGCTTCGGAGCGATACGTGATTCAGACCACCGTGCGATGGAAGGGTCGATCTTGGTTGGTGGATGTTACCCTCGCCGATCGCACGAAAATGGCGTTTCGGATGTTGCTCGGTCGCGAGACGCTTCGTCGGCGGGTTCTAGTGGACTCGGATCGCTCGTTTTGCGGCGGACGTCCGCGTCGAAAGAAGAAGCTCTAGATGAAAGTTGCGATTCTGTCCCGTAGCACCAATTGCTACAGCACTCGACGTCTCAAGGAGGCGGCCGAGATGCGCGGGCATCAAGCGAGGGTGCTCGACTCGCTCCGATTCTCCATCGATTTGGAGAAAGGCGAGCCCGACCTGTTCTTTCGCGCCAAGCAGCTGTCCCACTACGACGCGATCATCCCGAGAATCGGCGCCTCGATCACGTACTTTGGGACCGCGGTCGTTCGGCAGTTCGAACAGATGGACGTGTTTACCACTTGCTCTTCGGCAGGAATCGTCAACTCACGCGACAAGCTCCGCGCGTTGCAGATGCTCAGTCGTCACCAGATCGGCATTCCGCAAACCGTCTTCGTGCGCGAACGACGAGACATCTTGCCGGCGATTGAACGTGTCGGGGGTGTCCCGATCGTGATCAAGTTATTGGAAGGTACTCAAGGTGTCGGAGTGATTCTGGCGGAATCGGTCAAGACCGCCGAGGCGATCATTCAGACGCTGCAAAGCACACGGCAAAACGTCCTCGTGCAGAAATTCGTCAAAGAGGCGCGCGGTCGGGATGTCCGCGCCTTTGTCGTCGGCGACCGCGTCGTCTCGGCAATGCGTCGGATCGCACAGGGCGACGAGTTTCGTAGCAACATACATCGTGGCGGCCGTGCCGAAGCCATCGTGCTCGACGAAACCTACTGCGAAACGGCGGTCCGCGCGGCCCAGATCATGGGACTCCGCGTGGCCGGTGTTGACATGCTCGAAACCAACGATGGGCCGCAGGTTTTGGAAGTCAATTCCTCACCCGGACTCGAAGGAATCGAGACCTGCACGCAGCTCGATATCGCCGGCGCGATCATCGACTACCTCGCCGCGCAAGTCGACTTCTCCGACATCGACATTCGGCAGCGACTCACCGTCAGTCGCGGGTACGGAGTCGCAGAGATTCATGTTCCAGAAGGTTCGGACTTTATCGGTAAGACGATCGATGAGTCGGGACTGCCCGAACAAGAC
>JBCBLJ010000201.1:0-11125 GCA_038520195.1 Planctomycetota bacterium | reverse complement strand
GACGCGCGGAGCCATTGCTCCGTCGACGCGACGGAGTCTTCAAACCACTCATTCGCCTCGGCCTGCTGGGCCGCCGAATAATGCTGCTTGCAAAGCGTCGAGTAGTCGCTCGGCCGCATCAAAGCCATCGCGACGACGGTTCCGATAAATCCGATCGCAAGAAGCATCAAAATGATGAAGGTCGCGACAAGCCGAATGACGATTTTGCGGAACATGAGGCTGGTTCTCGTTCGGGAGCAGAACTCGATCAACCAACCTTAGATGACGGTTTGTGACGACGGACCACGCGACAGAATCATCGTGACGTTTTGTCGGCGCCGTCCGCCAGCAACTCGGTTCACCGCAATCCAAGCCATGCAGCTCGAATGATCCGAGCGATTCCTAATCGCGCCGCGGCGCCTGTTCCATTTCGAGTGTGTCTCGGTTTGACGAGACGACTCAGCGACCGCGGCCCCGCTGCCCTCGGTTGCCGTTGCCGCCGGGACGACCGCCGGCGTTCTGCCCGGGGGGACCGGGGCGCTGACCCAGCCGGCCACCATTCTGATTCGCGTTGCCTGCCGCAAAGCCCTGTTGCCCACCTGCCGCAAAGCCCTGCCCGCCCCTCGCCTGAACGTTTTGCCCGCCGCCGTTCTGAATCATCTGGCGCAGTCCCTGAAGCGCGGCGATCAATTCATTCACGTCGAGAGCGCCGTTGCCATCGTTATCGAAGTTGGCGACCAAAGCCTGTGCCATTTGTCCGGGATCCATTCCGCCACGGTTGCCAAGACCGTTCAGCACACCGATTTGTCCTCCTTGGTTGGCGGCATTGAGTCCATTGTTGACCGGCCCGTTGTTGGCTCGGTTCAACGCCGTCTTGTTGACGCCGCCCCGGTTGCCTTGCGGTCCTCTCGCGTTGTTCCGTCCGCGCTGATTGGGTCGCTGAGCCTCCGCAACGCCGATGAGCAAGACGCACAAGACCGGCGCGATGTTTCGTAAATGACACATGGTTTTCTCCCAAAATGAGTCGAATTGCTTCGCACTCTTTCAGGACGATTCGCTCGGAACCGCGCAACTCGTAACGTCGAGCCCAGCTCGAGCAATCGGATCAACCACCTGAGTCAGATAGCGGCAATGCGATGTCACTGTCTGAGTGGCGGTGTCGTTGTCTGATGGTATGCGTTGCGAATCACTTGCACGCCATCTACCGAGGCCGACGAAGTGGGCTCAGTTCGCCGAATGCGATTTGGGGAAAAGTGGCTCGAGTCTTCGCTCGTCGTTGCCAAGACCGAGCAGCTGCTTCAGGTGCTTTTCGAGGTCTCGTCGAGAATCTTCGTCGGTTTCGATGCGACGAATTGAAGTAGTCCATCCAATCGCTCCGTCCTGATCGTCTCCTGCCACCAGTTCATCGAGAGCAGAGTCGCGTGGAACCGGAGCGTTTGGCGACGGTACATCGGCACGTTGCTCGTCAAAACGCTGAAGAAAATGTAGCGTTTCAAAGTGCTGCGTGACTTCCTTCTCGATGCGTCCCAAAGCCGCTTGGCCAGAGTTGGCATGGTGCTTTCTTGCTGCGTCGATCGCCTGGTCGAGTGACAGCTTCAGTGTAGGAGCTTCGTCCTTCGAGAAGGTCGCGGACTGCTTGAGGCGGGTCTGATGATCGATCTCCAACGTTTCGATCAACGCGCGTACTTCCTCACGCAACAGGCTCAACTCCGAGCTGAGTTTGTCGAGGTTTTCACGCAGCGATGGGAGAGGTTCCTCTGCGCGTGATCCCACCGCTTCGAGCCCTTTGAGGTGGTTGATTACCGTCGGATAGTATTGCTGGGCGATTTCGATGACCTCGTCGATTGTCTCTGACTCCACGTTCCCGCGAAGTAACACGGCGCTCGGCAGAATCGAGATGTCAATCTGTTGGCTTGGGAAGAGTCTCGTAAGAGCCGTCTCGAGATCCTTGAGCGGTACGTCGGCATCGCTCGGACGCTCTGCGGGTTGCTTTTCACAGTCGATCACGAGCCGGATCCCGTCCTCGACGGACGATTGAGAAACCGATGTGACTTTGTATGGAGTGAGTTTCGCAAAGCCGGCGAGGATACCCGGAATCTTGCGTTGCTGGTCTTGGAACAGCGTCGCCGTGACCTTCAGCTGGTCCTTGCCGACTCCGATCGCTTCGACCTTCGCGATGTCACTACCGCCGAAGATGCTGTAGATGTCAACCAGGCGGTCAAACCGCGCACCCTTTGCGGGAGCCGGTTCCCCGGCACCATAGACAACTTGGCCGGTCCGCAAGACCTTGGCTTGCAGATGACGTTGTGGGGTCACGAGCAGCAACAGGTTTTCTTCGAGCCCCCTCAACGCGAGTGTCTTGTCCCAATCCATCAACACGTTCGTCTCCAGGCTTCGTGTGTTGATCGCATTGTCCGATCCCAAAGTAGAGTATTCGCACCTGAGCTCCACGTTGAGTCGGTCCCCAGCGATGACGGGACGACACTCGAGTTTCAGGCCCACCGGTCGCGTGTCAGTTGTTCCGTCAGATCGAGTGATGACGGCCTCTTTTCCCACTTGAACCGTTGCGGCCTGCCCATTGACCGTCATCACGCGCGGTGCCGAAATGATTCGGGCGACCTTGCTTGCCACCAGTCGTTTGACCATTTTTTCGGCCGAACCTCGGCTCAGGAACTCGATCAGCGCACCCGGTTGTGCAGTAGCCGCGTACTCCACGTCTTCAAAGTCGACTTCGACGCCAGGGTCGATTTCGAGGACCTGTGACGAGATCGCAACGATCTCTCCGCTGAGCGCCGTCGGCACGGGCGCGGTATGCCTCGAGGAAACAGAGACCGCGGGAAGCGTGGGCGTTGGCTGGAATGAAGGAGACGCGTTTGCTTGGTTGGCAGGCAATCCGTTGGCAGGCAATCCGTTGGCAGTCGTCGGTTGCGGGTCCGTCGGCTGCGGCAGCGGCGGATGACTGTACGTCTGACCGACCACTCGATCCAGGTTGAAGGCCGAAACACAAAGCAAGGCCGCAAATGCGATTCTTCTCATCATTTTTTTCCCGTTCCAAATTGGGCACTGATTTGATTCCGTCGTGATTCAATCGCTGCCGCCATGGCGGACAGCGTTTCGATTTCGTTGGCATGCGTGCCAGACACGGACGCCAACTTTCGCGCGATCTCAAGATCGCTTAGTAAGGATTGGAGTTCTTCATCAAGACGCGACCATGCTTCGAAATCGCTGCTCGCCGCGTCGCCGTTGACCGCAGTCACACTCCCGCCCGGCGTCGTATTCAAAGTGCTCGGGGCCTCGAACGCAGGTTCGTTCCAATGCTTGGAGTTCATCGGCGATGTCGCTCGCACCGACGGCGCTGCGACAATGACCGTCGTGATCGCCAGCAGCGCGACCAGATGCAGAAACGCAATCCGCCATCTCGATTGCCACCTGTCAGTCAAGTCGCCCTCGCGCACCAGCCGTTCAACGCGTTGCACCAACATCGGCTTACTTCCCGTTGCCGCGACGCCTACCAGCGGTGAAGGGGCATGGCGTAACTCGGCGAGTCGGGTCAGTGTCTTGGCCAACGCGAGCCGGCTGGCACCATGATCGGTCGCCCACTGATCGGAGAGGTACTCGGAGGCTCGTTCCCACCTCCGACGGGCAAGAAAATTCAACGGCTGAAATCCAGCGCAACCGCAGAGCAGATTTCCCACGAGCTTCCATGCGTAGTCTCGCCGGACGAGATGCGCAAACTCGTGAGACAGGACGCTTCGAAGTTCTTCGTCATCAAGAACATCAGCGATCGCCCCGGGAAGGACAATCGTCCATCGAAAGCAGCCTATAGCGATCGGCTGCGCATCCAAGTTTTGATCGATCCGCAAATCAACCGGCCTTCGCGGCTGAACCTTCTGCTTCAGTTCCGCAAGCACGCCAAGCAATCGGTCCGACGTTGCCAACGGCATTGCGCGTACCCGTCGGTGCGACCTCGACAAACGATGGGCGAACCAGGAGAGGCCGCATCCGGCCCAGATCAGTGCGGCGATGACCGCGAACCGTCGCGGGATCATCGCGCCGGCTCCCGATTTCACCTCGACCGCAGCAGGCTTCGGTACCGCATTCGTTTGGCGAAACGCGCGCTCTCTCGGTTGCGATTTGACCACACGATTCGATGCGGGCATCTGGATCGGCTCCACGGACGTTGACACCGTCCAACTCGATCGCGGGCCCTCCCGGCGAAGCGCAAGACTCGCGGCCGGACCGATTGGCGCTTCGCGTTTCACTTCGTTGGAGCGGTCGACCGCGAGATGCCACGTCGCGAAATCGCCGAAACGCACGACTGAGTGATCTCCCAAACCATCAGCCGCAAGGCGGGGGAGGCTTGTCTGAGCCAGCGCGGTCAAAAAACCGGCGGTCGCGGCAAACTTCCACACTCGACTTTCAAAAGCGGGCGTCGCCGATCGATGAAGCCGAAGGACCAGCCAACAGACTCCCAGTAAAATCGTAGAGTGAATGAGATAGGTGGCGATCAACCCAAAACACCATTCGAAGCTCATCCGTCCATCTCCTTTTCCCGCCGACGAATCAAACGCTTCAACTCCGCGAGGTCGTCGGCTGTGAGGTCTTCGTCATCAAGCAGATGGCAAACCATTTGCTTGATGTCGCCGCCGAAAAGACGTTGGGCGAGATCCGACACCATCGTCTGGCTGACCTGTTCACGGCGAATGGCCGGCCGATAGACATTCGAACGGCCCTCGCTCCGATGGCGGACATGGCCCTTCTCTTCCATCTTCGTCAGCATCGTACCGACGGTCGTGTGCGCCAGATTTCGCTGGGGCGACAACCCTTCGCGCACTTCCGAAACCGTGGCTTCCCCACGCTCCCAAAGTACGTGCATGATCGCCAGTTGCAACTCGGCGAGTTGATGTTTCTTTCCCATCGCTCCTGCTTGTTCCGGAAAACGATCAATTACTAATCGATTAGTAGTAATCTACTACCTGATTAGTAGCTCTGTCAAGACGATTGCGTGTCAGGAACTTGAGAGGCACGATTCATGTGCGCTCGGGCTTTGCGCGTCGCGTCGCCAAACGATGGTGCTCACTCATGTGCGTGGATCGGGATGGTCCGTTGCCACAGACCAACCTGATGCTTTTCCAGTGTCGCGTTCTTGCTATCGCCACACAGGACGCGAAAACTCATTGACTAAGGCAAGGCCATCGCATCGGCCTGAATGCGAAAGAACGGCCGACCGACGGAATCATCGTTCCTGTGGCGCACGATACGGGTTGCCGTCTTCGACGCTCCGTCGAGAGCCCCGCGCGCCGCTGGCGAACGGTGAAAAATGGGGGTCGTGGACGAGCCCACGCTCCTCGTCAACGTCACCCGATTCGTCTTCCTCGAACAGCGCCAGCAGCCGATCACGGCTCGCCCGTCGGTACGTTCCCGTCTTGAACATCGAAAAGCCCGCAAGCAGACCGATCGCGCTAACCAAAAGAAAGAGAAGTGGTGCTAACACCGTTCACTCCTTGACGCGAAACGCGGTTAGGGGTCGCGACGGAGGTCTCCCGGCGATCGCATCAGCTGGTTCGCAAAGTATTGCCGCCAAGCCGCCTTGTCGTAACGGTGGTTTGCTTCGGGCGCGATCTGTCGCAACAGATCCACCGCTTCGGCGTGCTGCTCGTACTCGGTCCGAATTTCCTCTTTGCTCCCGAAACCGAGCCCGCTCGATCCATTGCTCCCAAAGCCGGTACTGATCCCTGGACCGCCGCCGACTTTCACTTTGTGTTCCGTCACAAGAGCGTCAACGTATTCACGCCACAATTCAGGATCAGGAAAGAACTGCAGTCCACGAAGTGCCTGTTTGATCTTTAACCGTGATGCATTGGGTGTCCGCAAGATTCCGAGATAAGTCGCCACGGCAGAAGACGCACCGTGCTGCTGGAGTTTTTCGAGCGACAAGTCCCGGAGATGCGCATCGGGTTCCTCCAGGCCCGTCTTGACCAAGGCCGCGACGCTACGAAAGTCGGCAAGCTTTTTGACGTATAGCTCCCGAAGCTTGCGGGGTTCGCGGTTGGTGCCTCGTGACTTCTCCAGTGCCGAAGCAAACGCCACCGCCGCGAATGGGTCGTCGATGGCGGCGATCGCATCGAATGCTTCGGCCGTCCGCTGAGGGTCACCGCGTTTGAATGCCTTGAGGTAGATGTTTTTGAGCCTGCCAAACTCCTTGATCCAGCGTTTGGATTTTTCGTCGGCTTCGTCACGCGACTTTTCAATCGCATACTCTTCGGGGATACGCCAACTTCCGGAATAAATCAAACCACGTCGGCGTTGTTGGTCGGAGAAGAGTATCCAGTCGCCGCCGTCGCGAACGTAACCCAGAGCCTTGCGGGCGGCGACGTGGTTCGGGTCGATCCCGATCGCGCGCCGATAGTGATACTCGGCGTGGTCTTCCATTCCTTTACCCTTGCACTCCTTGCCGAGTTCGAAGTGCGCGTTAGCGTCTTGGCCCAACGAACTTGCCCGCGCGGCATAGCTGCCCAGTTCCGCGTCGGTGATCGATCGACGGACACGACTCTTCGGGATCGCGACGCTCAGATCGTCGTCGACCTTCACCACCACCATTTCGACCCCGCCGGATTCGGTCTTCGCGAGGATCGGGGCAACTTCGCCAGAATCGCTAACGCTCGTGATCTTCCCGTCGACCTGCGCACCACGAGACAACATCACCGTGTCGCAAAAGCCGTCGCTCGTCAGCGTGAGGGCAGCAAGCAGAAACAGAACGTTCAACTTCATCGCAAATTCCTCCGTCCCTATCCTACGCGCTGAAAGCCGGTTCCTTGCGAACTGTTCCGCAGAAATCTCAGTGAGGACCCAAGTTCAGGCGGTCGCGAACGTTGTCGAGTCATTGGATTGCTGACACAACATCGGCGATTCGCGTTGCCATGAAGCTATTGTCAAGGCTGCTTTGACTTCAAATCGGGATTCAGGAAAGTGAAGAAGACTCGGATTCTGGGCGGGAACACCAATTTCGGTTCAATCCCGACAAGCAAACTCACCGATACCATTGTTGACTAATGAGATCAGCATTGTACTATTGGGCGTGCGAAACGTATTGGACCCGAAAGATGCCTGAATCGAAGCTCTCGCTGCCTGTCGCGACCGTTGAACCCGCTCCAGCGTCACCGGGTGGAGCACTGGCGGCCGATCCACCGCTGGCGCCAACCCAATCGCTGCTCTCTGAATTGGCGGAACATAGCGCCCGTCTCGAGTCGGCCTCACCGCAAGAGATTCTAGCTTGGGCGGTCGAGCGATTCGCTCCCAAATTCTCTATGGCGACCGCATTCGGCCCCGAAGGCATGACCATCATTCACATGCTGAGTGAGATCGCGCCCGAGACGCCGATTTTCAACCTCGAGACGGGCTACCAATTTCAGGAGACCCTTGATCTACGCGAGCAGGTGAAGCAGCGATACGGGATCGAAGTTCGATACCTTTATCCGGATCAGACGGTCGAGGAGTACGAGGCCGCCAATGGCGGGCCGGTTTATAAGTCGGACCCGAATCGATGCTGTTTCGATCGCAAGCTCAGCGTCCTGCACCGGGCCGCAAAAGGATTGCATGCCTGGGCGAGTGCGATTCGTCGCGACCAAAGTCCGGATCGGGCGAAAGCGCCGATTGTGGGCTGGGACAAAAAATTCAATCTTGTGAAAGTCAGCCCATTGGCGAATTGGACCAAAAAGGATGTTTGGGGTCTGATCAGCAAGGCATCGATCCCGTACAACCCGCTGCACGATAAGGGATACACCAGTGTCGGCTGTTGGCCGTGTACTCGGGCGCGATTACCCGGCGAGGATGAGCGCGCCGGTCGCTGGAGTGGCTTTAAGAAGACCGAATGTGGGCTGCATGATTGAGGCGACGCGATGACGATTTCGGCCCGAATTCACTATGCTGCTTTAGCGCTCGCCGAGTTGGCGATTCAAAGTCAATCTGCGAACCCGATCGCCGCGTCGGAGATTAGCGAGCGGCATGGCATTCCCGGCCCTTTTTTGGTTCAGATCCTTCGGACGTTGCGCTCGGCCGGTTGGGTCCAAAGTATGCGCGGCAGCCAAGGCGGCTATCGCATCACGATTAGCCCCTCCGAGTTGACGATGCTCCAAGTGGCGGAGGCAGTCGGCTGCATCGAACCGGCCTGTCCCGTCGAGACCTCGGCCTCTCCGGCGGCATCCGCACTCAACGCGAGTTGGCGGTCCGCGCACGAGGCATCCCGTGCCGTGTTGGCCGAGACAACGCTCGATCAGATCGTCGCGGCCGCAATGGCCGATCGCGACGCAGCCATGTTCTACATTTGAAGGAACGCGGATCGTCCGCGCACTCGCGCGACGGACAAGCAAGAACCGTCGTCGACACTCGCGCACCTTCTCTCAGTGAGCAGCGTTTCCTCCGTGGGAATCAAGGCCAACGACGGTCGTCGGATGCATAACGCCATCCCGCCGTAGAAGTCGACCCAGTCATGATCCAATCGCACGTTCAAATGAGCGGAGCAATGACGCGATGTTTTCCATGCCAACCGGGTTCGCACTCTGAATGCTCCACGATTCAGTCAACGAGTTCGAACACAACACTCACAGACCTTTCGATTTCGATTGGGCCCGGCCGGTACTCCCCACCATCAAATGGATCCGCCGTACTACTGATGATGAGACTCAGTTTTGCCGCCGACCCACCGCGGTCGCTTTGGATGCTGACGACTCTTCCCAGTTTTGCGCCAAACCCTTTCGCTAGCCGCTCGGCTTGGGCTTTAGCCTTCTCAATTGCCTCGGAGAGAAGTTTTTCCTTCAGGTCCGGCTCTTTCGACGTCGAGTAGCGAACACCGCTAATCTGGTTTGAACCGGCATCAATCGCTTTCTCAAGAATCGTTCCGAGTAGCGAAAGATCGTCCACCTCGACACTAACCTGCCGATACAGCTCAAACTGAGGTCCCAGTTGAGTCTTCGACCCACGCGGTAGTTTCACTGAAAGATCGATCTGAGACGTACGCAACGCTTCGTCATCTAGACCGAGCAGTTTCAGCGTCTTCATGACCGCAGCGATTCGTCGATTCGTTTCTTCCTTCACGGCTGCGAGATCGGGTCCGCGCAGAAGGACGCCAAGTTCCGTTGACGCGGTATCCGGTTCAACCTGCGAGACGCTTCGGCCTTCCACTGACACAGTGCGAGTCCCCTGCCCGAATGTCGGCACCGCCATCACAACGAGCGACAGCGTCAAGAAGATATCTCTCATGCGAATACTCTGTTATGCGAATGACCGCGATCACTCAATCGCGGCATAGACTTCCGGTTGCCATAGCGACCGACTCCGCGACTTGGTGGTGCCCTGCTTGGTTCGCTGATTTTCATGCAGTGTCGAAACGCGCCGACTCGCGGGCTCGGGCATCAACCTCCAACCCATGGTTGCACATTCTACACGCGGCACTCCAAGTCAGGCAAAGAGTAAACCACCGAGGACGCGAAGAGTACGAAGGTCAAAAAACAGATCACGTCAGCGATGACGTCCTTGAGCTTGGTCACGTTGATATTTGATCATCGGTCCAGTCTTCGGGCTCGCCCCAAAGAACGGTGCACCTTGATTGCACATCCGATCACCCAACTCGAAAGATCGTCGAACTCCATCCTTCGTGCTCTTCGTGTCCTTCGTGGTTGTTCAATCCGTATGCGACTTCATTGGTGGAACGTCGCGGTTCAGCGGCTTTGCGCCCGACCGTCCTTACCCGCTCGACACCCGATAGGCTTCCGCGCGAGATGATCCTGTCGCCCCGAACGAAACACATCAAGGGCAACGCGTGAAGAAGACGGTCAAAAACACGGTCCGCGATGACCGTTGGCCACCTCACCCATCTGCACGAGCCGTGTGTTGATGTCGATGGCAGCCGGAAAGCGAGTGTCCCTGCCCTATCAAGTCTCATCCCGGCAGTTCTGCCAAAGCGAAACCGATCACCGCGCATCACGCAAGACACTTCAGTCGGCGTTCTTAAAATAAGCCCTGCGGCTCGTCCCTCGCGACGTCAAAGGCTTATCGGCTAAAAGAACTGAAGCACCGTGTGAGGGCGGGGACAATACTTGCAAACGAAAACGTAGAGCATTCCCGCATCGGCCAAGTTGTGTCGTTCGCAAATGCTGGAGTCGAATTGCCCGTAGAATCCCATCTCTTGACCACAACATCTCGGAACGTTGGGCGACTGGATCCAGTCTGGCGTGCCGCCTACCTTCGTCTTGTTTGAGTTTTCCAGGCAACTTGATTGGTCATCTTGAGAAACTGGCTCGAATCGAATTTCCGGAAGCTCTGAAGGTTGCACTGGTTCGCTGGGTGGCGAAATTACCGTCACCGTTTCCAGCAAGTCGGACCGAATATCCGTATCGGGTTCGAAAGAGAATTCAGGGCGTCCCGGACGTTTGATCGTCTGCCCGAATGGGGTGCGGAACTCACGATCCGGTCCCTGCACAATTCTCAGGACACCGACGCCGGGTATGATGACGCCACGTGTGAAATTGTCCTTCGCAACCTGAGCGAATGCATCAAGAACGGCATCAACGGCTGACGAATCGACGCCGGCCGTTGCACCTATTTTAGCGACCAACTCGGGTCGTTTGACAGTTGTCATCGATTTCAAAGTCGCACGGGTAACGAAATGCGATCTATCCGGGCACTGGAGGCGCCCGGATAGAACTCACCAGAACATCGTGAGGACGAAGCAAACCAGAACGACGATTGCGATGGCAGCCAGTAGCCACGCAGGAATCCCAAACTTCGTTGACCGTGAACGCTGTTTCGTCGATGGCGAGAATTCCCACGCTTCTCCGTCGAAGTGAATTCCACAATGCTCGCAGCGAGTGGCATGCATGAAGATCAATTTTCTGCATTCCAGACACTGTACACGAGTGTCATCAGAAGCAGCACCGCGGTGTTGCTCAAACTTCAGTATCGGAGGCTCGTCGTCCATCTCACGTGAGTCACGTCAACGAGGACGACTGGCTCTCTCTTTTCGTGTTCGTGCTCGTGCTCAGCATCGCGGTGCACGTGCTCGTAATCGACCGCCGCCAGCATAGTTTACCGGCGATTCGTTAACGCCGTCAAACTTCATCGCCATTCGAGTCAACATCGAGACGATTCG
>JBCBLJ010000203.1:0-11120 GCA_038520195.1 Planctomycetota bacterium | reverse complement strand
TGACGGGCGGCGCGGACGCCGACGATGCCACCAAGGGGCCTGCGAGCGACGAGGCCGCGGAGGCGGGTGATGACGAGTCCGCGACGGGCTCCACGGCCCGGACGACCCGCTCGGTCGCCAGCGAGGACAGTCGCCGGTCCGGCAGTGGATGGAGGAAATGCCGGCCTCACTCATCGTGCGTGGTCATTGTCATTGGAAGCAGCCGCTGGCGAACTACGCTGGCGGGCACCAAGTGTTGAACGTCGACTCAAGGGTCGCTTTCTTGCTCGCTTCCCGCCATTGCTCTCGCGTCTGACGCACCGCACCTTCGGCTCGCAAAATTTTTCCTGATCAAGTCTTCGGCCGAACAGCGCCACTTCTGGCGACTCGCGGCGAAAACCAAAGATACTCAGGGAACCTCATGCAAGCCATCGAAACCCGCGTTTCGTTGATCGCTCGACTTCGGGAAGCAGACGACGGACCGGCGTGGAATGAATTTGTCGAAATCTACGCGCCGTTGATCCATGCCTACGCTCGGCGCAGAGGTCTTCAAGACGCCGATGCGGCGGACCTGACGCAAGATGTGCTTCACATTCTGATGCGACGAGCGGATGATTTTCGCTACGATCCCGAGCGAGGGTCGTTCCGTGGCTGGCTCTTCACCGTGACGCTGAATCGTTTGAGAGATTTGGTCGACCGGCGCCGCCGCCAAATCGAGGGCTCGGGGCAAACCGAGATGGTGGAGCTCGTGCGGCAGGTACCCGATCGCGAAGACCGCGATGTCTGGGAGCAAGAGCATCAGTTGCACCTGTTTCGCTGGGCGGCGGATCGCGCAAAGGCCGACTTTCGCGAAACGAGTTGGCAGGCATTCTGGCAGACCGCGATCGAGCAGCGAGCCGTCAAAGAAGTCGCGGCGGAACTCGATCTCTCCGTTGGTGCCGTTCACATCGCAAAGAGCCGGGCGATGGCCCGAATCCGCGACATCATTCGAGAGGTCGAAGGTGACTGATTCGAAATCGATTGCCTGCCCCGACCCGCGCGAACTCGCTCGGTTGCTGAGCGATCCCTCGCCGTCATCATCCAACGATGTCGCGCAGGCGGGCGACGACGAACCTGTACCGAACGCCGTCACGTCCCGCGAGTCCATCGAGTCGCACCTGAGTGATTGCGAGACCTGTCAGCGTCGGCTGGAGCAGCTCAGCGTGCTCGACGCAATGACCCTGCCGGCGGCATCGGCACTGCACGACTCAAGACATTCCGGTTCGCTAGTGCGGCTCGTCGCCAGTTTGAAGCAACAGGGTGCCACGCCGCGCAGACCGGCCAACGCTGAGATTGTGGCCCGACTGCTCGAGCCAAGCGACGACCCCGAGACGCTGGGGATGCTCGGTAAGTATCGAGTCTTGGAAGTGCTTGGCCAGGGTGGGATGGGGATCGTTGTCAAGGCGATCGATCCGTCGTTGGACCGAGTCGTCGCGATCAAAATCCTGCGACCGGATCTGGCTGCGACTGACTCTGAGAGGCAGCGCTTTGTTCGTGAAGCTAAGGCGGCCGGCTCGATACATCACCCCAACGTAGTCACGATATATTCCGTCGATGAATCGGCCAACCCGCCGTACCTCGTCATGGAGCACGTCGATGGCGAGACGCTCACGAGTCGTTTGCGGCGTGAAGAAATGACGACCGTCGAGCTATGCGAACTCGCACGGGATATTCTGCGCGGTTTGGAAGCCGCTCACGAAAAGAACTTGATTCACCGCGACATCAAGCCGGCGAACATTTTGCTCGGGTCTCCACGGGGCGTCGCAAAGATCTCCGATTTCGGGATCGCGAAGGCGATCAACGAAAGCAACCCTCTGACGGTCGTTGGGGCCGTGGCCGGAACGCCCGAATTCATGTCGCCCGAACAAGCGACCGCGCGTTTGCCGCTGGACGCGCGCAGCGATCTGTTCAGCTTGGGAGCGCTGCTCTACCTCGCGGCATCCGGCGAGTCGCCCTTTCGAGCCGCATCGACCTTCGCGACCATGAAACGGATTTGCGAGGAAAGCCCCGAACCGCTGGCAAGCGTTTGCGAAACGGTCCCCGTCTGGTTTGCGAGTATCGTCGATAGGCTGCTCGAAAAATCACCGGCGCAGAGATTTCAATCGACGACCGAAGTGTTGCAAGCGATTCAGAGTCCCGATCATGTGGTCGTAAAGCGGGAGACCCGGACGCGCTTGCCGCGATCGCTGTGGATCGCGACGACGGCCGCGGTCGTGATCCTGGTCTTCGTCGCGATGGCGACTAAGTTTTTACCGCGTTCCACTGCGGGCACCGCCACCGGATTCTCATTGGAAGATGGCCAATCTTTTGCTTCGCTCCAAGATGCGATCGCGGCCGCGACCAGCGGTCAGACGATCCTGGTTCATGGTAGCGACCGCTTGCAGATCGAAGGCGTTTCGATCGAAGGGAAAGAGCTGTCGATTCACGCCGCAGCAGGATCGACCCCGATCCTTGTCTCGGCAGCGACTAACGATCGCCCGGCATTCATCAGCGACTCAACGCTCTCGTTGAAGGGTCTTCGTCTTCAATGGAGCAGCGATGCACCTCGGACGCTCGATCTAATGCACGCGGCGGTGGTCCTGCGCGACGCGGACTTGCGTCTGTCGGATTGCGAACTCGCGTGCGACGGCTTGACTGCGATTGCGTCGACCGGTGCCGTCCACGCACGCGGCACGGAATTTGATTGCGTCGAAGGCGCCGGAATCGTGCTGGGCACGGGCTCCGAGACGCAACACGAAATCAAATCCTGCAATTTCGTGGGGCGAGCGGGATTGGTGCTCCTCGCGAGCAATCACCAAAGCGCTTCGACACTTTCGATCGAAGACTGTCGGTTCGAGACGGAGTCCGCGATCCAGCTTGTGCGAGATCGAAGCTCTGGGTCCAGGGTGGATATCCTTGCCAGGTCCAACGACTTTCTCGCGACTCAGTGCGTCTACGCTCAATCGGGTGTTCCGGCCTACGTCGACGCCAACCGAGCGGCCGCGCAATTCCAACAGTTCCGGTGGATCGTCGACGAGAATAATATCTTCGCGGCGGACAAGCCACGGCTTCAAATCGCGCGTCGACGCGGTGGCATCGCTTTTGAAATCCACCACCAGGATGACTGGCGGGACTTTTGGCAACTCCAGTAAAGCGTGCGTCCACGCGAGAGGCTGATCAACGCATCGTTCGATAGCGAGCGATCAGTGTGTTGGTGCTGCTGTCGTGTGTCAGAGCTTCTTCGCCGGTCAATTCTGGAATGATCTTTTTAGCGAGAACCTTCCCGAGTTCGACGCCCCATTGATCGAAGGGGTTGATCTGCCAAATGACGCCTTGGGTAAACACGCTGTGCTCGTAGAGCGCGACCAGTTTGCCAAGGACGCTCGGGGTTAGCTTTTCGATCAACAGTGTGTTCGAGGGTCGGTTGCCATCGAACACCCGGTGCTGGGCGAGTTCTTCCGGCGTGCCTTCGGCGAGGACCTGTTCTTTCGTTTTGCCGAACGCGAGTGCTTCACCCTGGGCAAACACGTTCGCGGTCAGTTTGTCGTGATGATCACCCAGTGGATTCAGTGACTTTCCAAAAGCGATGAAGTCACACGGTATCAGATGCGTTCCCTGATGAATCAGTTGATAGAAGGAGTGTTGGCCGTTGGTTCCGGGTTCACCCCAGTAGATCGGACCGGTGTCGTAGTCGACGGGCTCGCCGGCGAGTGTGGTTGATTTGCCGTTGCTTTCCATCGTCAACTGCTGGAGGTACGCGGGAAAGCGTTTCAGGTATTGGTCATAGGGCAACACGGCGACCGTTTGCGCGCCGAAGAAGTTGACGTACCAAAGATTAAGCAACCCCATGATGACCGGCAGGTTGTTTTCCAGAGGAGCCGTACGGTAGTGCTCGTCCATCTCGCGAAAACCGGCCAGCATGTCGCGAAAATTCTCCGGACCGACGGCGAGCATCGTCGAGAGTCCGATCGCCGAGTCCATCGAGTAGCGTCCGCCGACCCAATCCCAAAAACCAAACATGTTGGCGGTGTCGATCCCGAATTCCCCGACCGCGTCCGCGTTGGTCGAAAGCGCGACGAAGTGTTTTGCGACGGCGGAATGGTCCGCACCCAACCCACTGAGCAACCACTCGCGCGCTGTGCGTGCGTTGGTCATCGTCTCCTGAGTCGTGAAAGTTTTGGAGGCGATCACGAAGAGCGTTTCGGCGGGGTCGAGCCCGAGCGTGGCCTCGGCGAAATCAGTCCCATCGACGTTGGAAACAAAACGCAGCTGAAGGTTTCGTTGGCTGTAATGACGAAGCGCTTCGTATGCCATCACCGGACCAAGATCGGACCCGCCGATACCGACGTTGACGATGTTGCGAATCGGCTTGCCGGTGTGCCCTTTCCACTGGCCGGAGCGAACGCTTTCGCAAAACAACGACATCTTGTCGAGCACGTCGTGTACGTCGGCGACAATGTTGCGGCCTTCGAATTCGATCACTGCGTCGCGCGGCGCCCGAAGTGCTGTGTGCAAAACCGCTCGGTCTTCGGTGGTGTTGATTCGCTCGCCGGACATCATCGCGTTGATGCGCTCCGGAACACCCGCCGATCGAGCGAGTTCGATCAGCCGCGATATCGTTTCAGCGGTGACGCGATTTTTGGAATAGTCGAGATAGATGCCCACCGCGTCGAGCGAGAATGATTCACCTCGAGTGGGGTCTTCTGCGAAGAGACCTCGCAGGTCTTTCGACCTGATTTCCTCGTAATGGGACGAAAGATCCGCCCACGCGTGCTGTGTCCTGAGTGCGGCCATCTCGTTCCGTTTCGTAGTGGCGGGGTATTCGGTGATCGTTGACATGACGACCCTGTGAATTTTTGTAGGAATGGACGGTACGCGGAAAGGGGGCGTGGTCGCGAATCAGTTCGCGGTCCGCCTCCTTGGATGGATACCGCGGAAAATACGGGCGGCACGGATCTTTGCTGCCGAAGAGGGAACATGGCCACACTAAACTGTGTGCCCTCGAGTCTCCGATTTACCCCACCTGCTCATTTCTATCGTGAAAGCCTGGCTCGCCGTTTATTTCATCGTCGTCTCATCGGGCTCGGTGTCGGGCGTCGATCAGCTTTCCTTCAATCGGGATGTCCGACCGATTCTGTCGGACCTCTGTTTTCGTTGCCATGGGCCCGACGCAGAGGAACGTGCGGCTAACTTGCGTTTTGATGTCGCGGAGTCTGCACTGGCTGATGCGGTCGTCCCCGGCGACGCAGATGACAGCGAAATGATTCTGCGGATTCAGTCGTCCGATCCGGACCTTCAGATGCCGCCGCCCGAAACCGGTAAGACCGTGACGCCGGAACAGCTTCAAACGCTTCGGCGGTGGATCGACTCGGGTGCCGAGTACGAGCCGCACTGGGCTTACGTCGCTCCTCGAAAGACATCGCTGCACGACTCGTCGGGTGGTGCCGAGAATTCCGAGGCGAAGAGTGGTGTCACTGTGACCAGTGGCACGATCGATCGAGTGTTGCGATGGAGCCAGCAGCGGAGCCTGGTAATCCAAACACCGATCCGACCGGCGAAGCGGGCGGGACGTCGCGTCCAACTACGACGGTTGTACCTGGACCTGACGGGGCTACCCCCGAATTACGAATCGATCCAAGCGTTTGAGAAAGATGACTCGCCGGGCGCCTACGACCGACGCGTCGATGCGCTCTTAGCCTCGCCGGCGTTTGGCGAACGACTCGCCGAGTATTGGCTCGACCTCGTTCGATTTGCGGACACGGTCGGTTATCACGGCGACCAGGATCACAACATCACGCCCTACCGTGACTACGTGATCGATGCGATCAACGACGGCATGCCTTTGGATCAATTCAGCATCGAACAGATCGCCGGGGACTTGCTTGACGATGCGTCCATCGAACAGAAGATCGCCAGCGGATACAACCGGCTTTTGCAGACCTCTCACGAAGGCGGCGTGCAACCGAAGGAGTACTTGGCGATCTACTCCGCTGATCGAGTCCGTAACTTTTCTGCCGTCTGGATGGCAGCGACCGTCGGGTGCGCCCAGTGTCATGATCACAAGTACGATCCGTACACCGCCCGAGACTTTTATTCGATGGCGGCTTTCTTTGCCGATATCGACGAAGCACAGCATTTTCGATCCGGGACCAACTCGTTGCCGACACGTCGGTCGCCCGAGATCGAAGTCCTCGATCGAACAGACCGAATGCGACTGGCGGAGGTCGAAGCTTCGCTCACCCTTGCGCTGGCTTCCGATGATCGGCAACGACTCGCTCGCTTGGAGGCCGAGAAGCAGCGGATCAATGGTCGCAAGCGGAAGACAATGATCAGCAAGTCAATCGAATCGCGAACGATTCGTTTCTTGCCACGCGGCAACTGGTTGGACGAAACCGGAGACGTGATGGAACCCGCGATCCCGTCATTCCTCGGAGACCTTCGTGAGTCGCTTGGAATCGAAGGCGACCAGCGATTAACTCGTTTGCACCTTGCACGCTGGCTCTTCGATGTCGACAACGGAATTGGCCGACTGACGGCACGTGTGTTCGCCAATCGCTTGTGGTACCTCTACACCGGTCGCGGGATCAGTCCGTCGTTGGGCGACTTTGGCGGTCAAGGCCAACCACCGACCCATCCTGAATTACTCGATCATCTCGCCAACGTCTTGGTCGAAAACGACTGGGACATCAAAGCGACCGTTCGCGTGATTGTGACCAGCGAAGTGTATCGCCGCGCCGTCGTCGCCGACGCGAACCTTCGCGCGGTGGACCCCTACAACGAACTCTGCCTTTCCCAGTCGGGCCATCGCTTGCCGGCCGAAACGGTTCGCGACTCGGCACTCGAGATCGCCGGCTTGCTTGACCACCGAGTGGGCGGGCGCAGCGCAAAACCCTACCAACCGAGCGGGTACTATCGTCATTTGAACTTTCCGACGCGCAAGTACAAGCCGGATTCGGGGGTGATGCAGTGGCGCCGGGGCTTGTACACGCACTGGCAACGACAGTTTTTGCACCCCATGCTCAAAGCGCTCGATGCGCCGAGTCGTGAGGAGTGCACCGCGCAACGTTCACGAAGCAACACGCCAGTCGAGGCTCTTGTGCTGCTCAACGATCCAACCTTCGTGGTCGCCGCGCAGGGATTTGCCGCGCGTCTCCTTCGCGAGACCGTCAGCGCAACATCAGACGTGGACCGCGTGCATCATGCGATGCGAATCGCCGTGGGACGCGACGCCGAAGACGGAGAGGCAGCGGCATTACTCGAACTGCTGAACCTGGAACGCGAGCGATATGCGTCCAGTGGCGCCTCCGCCGACCGATTTCTGGAACAGGCTGGCGCGATCGTAGCTTGGCCTGAGTCATTTTCCGTGGACGAGCGAGCCGCTTGGTCAAGCGTGACTCGAGCGATCCTGAATTTACACGAAACACTCTACCGACCTTGATCAAGATGGATTCACTTCATCGCAGAACCTTTCTGGCCCATGGCGGTGTCTCCCTTGGTTCGGCCGCGCTGGCTTCGCTGGCGAGTCGAACTCGGGTCCATGGTGCCGAAGCGAATCCGAGCATCGGACTGCCAGCCGGAGTGCCGGGTCTTCCGAGTCTTCCGTCTCGTGTGAAACGCGTCATTTTTCTATGCATGGCCGGCGGTCCATCGCATTTGGAGACGTTTGACCAAAAGCCCGAGCTTGAACGCCTCCATGACAAGCCGATGCCGGCATCGTTCACCGCGGGACAGCCAATCGCGCAGCTGCAGGGCAAGACACTGAAGATTCAAGGCCCAATGAAGTCCTTTCGGCGCTGCGGTGAGAGCGGGCAGACCATCAGCGACTACCTGCCGTTCCATCAAGAGATGGCCGACGACATCTGCGTGATCAAATCGATGGTCACCGAGCAAATCAACCACGATCCCGCGCACACCTTCATGAACACGGGGACCGCGATCAGTGGGCGGCCTTCGATGGGTTCTTGGGTGACTTATGGTCTGGGCAGCGAATGTGACAACCTGCCGGGCTTTGTGGTGATGACAAGCGTCGGCGGCCGCAATCCTCAACCGATCGCATCGCGGCAATGGTCCTCTGGTTTCCTGCCCAGTCGCTATCAGGGTGTCGAATTCAGCGGCACCGGCCAACCGGTCAGTTATGTCGCACCACCAGGCGGCGTCGATTCTCGGGGGCAGCGTTCATTGATTGACGCGATCGCTTCGATCAATCGACAACGATACCAGTCGCTACCCGACCCGGAGATCGAGACGAGGCTCGCTGCCTACGAGGTGGCGTTTCGAATGCAGACATCCGTGCCGGACCTGGTTGACGTTTCAGATGAGTCGCAGGCAACACTGGAGAGATACGGTGCCAAGCCGGGTGACGGGTCGTTCGCCAGCAACTGCCTGCTCGCAAGACGACTTGCCGAGCGCGGGGTAAGGTTCATCCAACTCTACCATCGCGGTTGGGACCATCACGGGGACCTCGATCGATACATGAAGATCTGTTGTTCGCTGACCGACCGCCCAACCTGGGCATTGATTCAAGACCTCAAGAATCGTGGGATGCTTGACGAAACGCTCGTGATCTGGGGCGGCGAGTTCGGGAGGACGCCGATGTACCAGGGCAAGGGCGGACCCGGACGCGATCATCACATCAAAGGCTTTTCAATGTGGATGGCCGGTGGCGGAATCCGCCCGGGGATGAGCTTCGGGGCGACCGATGAATTGGGTTACAACGCGGTCGAAGACGTCGTCCATGTTCGCGACATGCACGCCACGATGCTGCATCTGCTCGGCATTCGCCATGACCGATTTACCTACCCATTTCAGGGTTTGGACATGCGGCTGACGGGCGTCGAAAAGGCGCGTGTCGTGTCGGAAATCCTGGCCTAGACGGGCGATTTGCCAAAACGCGTTCACCGCGCATGCCGCATTTCACCGCACTTTTTTAGCCCTGTACGCCGTCTCGGTCGGCCGATACACTCTGGGGCCCAAATTCGAAGCCTTGAAGTAGCACGACAGAAGTCATGTACGCGATCATTGTTGACGGCGGACGCCAGTATAAAGTCGAACCCGGCATGGAAGTCGACCTGGATTACCGCGACGCTCCCGCCGGAGAAAGCATTACCTTCGAGAAAGTCCTGGCGGTCAAAGGCGAAGGCGGGCTGACCCTCGGTTCCCCGACGGTCGATGGGGCATCCGTAACGGCCTCGATCTTGGGCCCGAAACAGGGCAAAAAGATCCACGTCCAAAAGTTCCGTCGCCGAAAGCACAGCAAGAGCCGGATCGGACACCGTCAGCTCTACACGCGAGTTAAAATCAACGAGATCGCCGGCGCCTGATTCCTGCTGCGGAATCGTTCGCCCTGTCGGACGTTTTCCCTGGGAGTCTCGTTATGCCGTCCAACCAGCTCTCCGACTACGAGCTGGGAGAAATTCTGGGTGTCGGTACGGTCGGCACCATCTATCTCGCCCGTGACAAGCAATCGGGTGAGCTGGTCGCGCTGAAAAAACTTCACGCCCGCGTCAGCCAGAATACGCTCATCCGCGCTCGCTTCCGACGGGAAATGACCATCCTCGAGCGGTTGCGTCACCCCAACATCGTGAGCTATCTCGGAGGGGGACGAGACGATCAGTCACTGTTCTATGTCATGGAAGTGGTTCATGGCGGAACCGTCGCGGACTTGATCAATGCCGGCGGCCCGCTCGCTTGGCCCTCGGTTGTCGAAATCACCCGCCAAATCTGTAGCGCGCTTCAGTGTGCACACAACCATGGCATTGTTCATCGCGACCTCAAGCCGAGCAATTTATTCCTGACAACCGATGGTGTCATCAAGCTCGGCGACTTTGGCATCGCTCGGGATCTGACCGCAGGCGACCTGACCGGAAGCGGTGTGACGGTCGGCACACATGCATACATGGCACCCGAACAGATCACTGGCGACCGTTCCGTCGACGGGAAGGTGGATCTTTATGCGCTCGGTTGTTGTATGTTCGAAATGCTGACCGCCCGCAAGGTCTTTTTGGGTGACGACTATTCGCGGCTTTTTGACCAGCACCTCAAGGCCCCTCCGCCCTCGGTGAGAGACTTCACCGATTGTCCCGAAAAGATCGATCAGATCATCCAGGAGTTGTTGGCCAAGTCTGCCGAAGATCGACCGTTCAACGCGCGTCAGGTTCAAGGCGTGATGCTTGATGTCGCACGGGCTCACACGGAATCAAGTAAAGACGACGAGGCCGCACCTAGCCCGGTATTCAAAGCGGGCAGAGAAGAGCTGGTTCATCGAATCAACCGGCGCGTTCGCCCCGCCACGGCAGAAGTCAGCAACAAGCAACTATTGATCGCGGTCTGCGTGATGGCCGCGATCGTGGTCTCGCTGGTGGTCGTTTCACAGTTCGCCAAGCCCTAGCGAACGCACAATCAATCTCCCACCGCCATCTCGGCGTAGGTTTGCGTCTCGCCGCTGGCTCGATCGATCGACGCTTCGGCGAACGATTCATCGGTCTCCCAGATGCGAACTTGGCAAGCTCGGGAGCCGGTGCCCGCGAGCACTTCGGGACACATCACCTCAAGCAGATACTTGGCCATGTTCTCCGCCGTTGGGTTGTACGGCAGGATGAACAATCGGCAAGGTTTGACCATCGCCAGCGCGGTTCGCGCATTCTCGTCGGCCTCGTGAATCAAAAAGCTGTGGTCCCAGTGTTCGTCGATCCAGCCCTTGACTCGACGCTTCAGCTCGGAAAAGTCAATGATTCGGCCAACCTCGTCTTGCTCTTCGCCTTCCACGAAAAAATCCGCGACGTAATTGTGTCCGTGAAAGTTCTCGCATTTCCCGCCGTGACCAAAGAGGCGGTGACCGGCGCAGAACTTGATGCGCCGCATGATCGTCAAAGGCATGGTGAACCCAGGTGAAAGTGATCGAGCAAACGATGTTATGGTACGCGGCCGTCCACCTTGGGGCGAGCATCCAGCTCGACGGATCCGTGCTCGAGCCGGAATAGGGCGCGGATCACACCCAGGAAAGATCGTGATCGGCCAGCGGCAAATCGCGAATTCGCTTGCCCGTGGCGGCAAAGATCGCGTTGCCAAGCCGGCGGGCGTCGGCGAAACGGGAGTGCCATCGTTCGCCCCGGCGCTTTGCAACG
>JBCBLJ010000071.1:0-17337 GCA_038520195.1 Planctomycetota bacterium | reverse complement strand
CATGATGGCAGCAAATTCCGCCGCTACGCACAGTCGATTTCGCTGCCATCATGGGACCCGATCAATTCCCGGAGACGACGCCATACTCGTAGCTCCTCCAGTTCGGCTCCGAGTTGCCGCTGGACTTGTTCGCGGCGACGCAGATTTTCGTCATCACGTTTCAACTCCTCACGCTTCTTCGTCAATTCGCGAATCAGCGTCTCCGTTTCCTCCTGCAGTTCCGCGAATTCGGCGCGACGTGCCAGTGCGGCTTCGCCTTCCAGCACCTTTCGTTCGATCAACTCCTGGATGTCACGTCGGGTAACGCCAAGTACGGCGCGTGCGGCGGTGATACCCTCGGTCAATCGTTTCTCCAACGCTGTCAGGCGACTCGCTTCATCGTTCGGAAGACTGGCCGTTCTCAACGCGGCCGTCGATTCAAACTCCGAGCCCGCCAACAACTCCGCGAGTTCCGCTTCGCACTTCTTCACTCGATCGATGGTATTTCGTTCGACCCGTCGACGTTCCTCCAAACGTCCTTCCGCATCTTTTTGCTCTTCGAACCGACGTTGATAATTGAACGCGGCGGTATCCACCTCCGGAACGTTCTCCTCGATCAACGAAAGCTGCGACGCTTCCCCCTCCGGCGTCACCTCACCAAGCATCTGACGCAGTTTGTCGTTCTCGCCGAGCACCGCCGCGAGAAACTGCTCGGCTTGTTCGCAAGCTTTTCGTGCGTCGCGCTCCGTCTGTTGTTGCTCGCGATAGCGTCGATCACGTTCGCGGAGTTCGTCGACAAGCTTGCCCTCATCGCCCGCAGCCGGGGCCATGAGATCAATCTTCGCCAGCTGTTTCGACGCATCGGAATGAGCCTGCAAGACGCGCTCGTGAGCCTGCAAGAGCTTTTCGATACCCTTACGCAGCCGCGTCACGAGCCGAACGATCGTGTCCTGCCGAATTGCGACCGCGTTCCGCTCCGACTCGGATTCCGTCACTCTCTTTCGAAGCGTCTCGATCTCTGGATCGGGGGCATCGTTTGAGGCATAGGGATGGTGAGTCGATCCGCAAAGCGGGCAAGGATCACCCTCCGCCAACACATGGCGGTGACGTTCGACGTCGACCAGCGTCTCGGCTTTGCGGAGATGATCCCGCCGCATGGCCAGTTCTTGATCCAGTTTCTGTGCAGCGGCGGCCGCGCGTGCGGATTCTTTCTCCATGCTCGAGAGGCAATCCGCGAGGCAGACCCGGAGCTCGCTTTCCGATTGTTCCTCCAACTCCGCAACAAGCTTGTCGCCAAAGCCGTCGAGGACCTCTCCTCCGATCGTCAACCAATGCCCGCGCAGCTCACGTGTCGACTCACGCAACGAGCGCAGGTTCAAAAGCGCCGCGACGACATCTGCGACCACCGACGAAAGACTGCCGTCGGCCTGATGCGACTCAAACCACGCTTCGAGCTCTTCGAGGAGTTTCCGCTGACGGTTCATCGTCTCATGGGCCCGGAGCGACTCCTTTTCGTTGCGACGCAAGGAGATTCCGACCGACGTCACGAACGATCGCTGAGCGTCGGCGAGTGCTCCCGAACGATCACTCAATCGCTTCTCCGCCGCCGCTCGATTCTGCGCGGCCTGCTTTAACCCTGTCTCCGCCGAGTCCAACTCCGCGAGAAGTCCCGTGAAGGAGAGCGTCGCACGATGGCGATCCAATCGTGCCAAGTCTTCACGAGACCTTTCCTGTTCTTCGACCAGCACGTGTTCGCGTTCGATCGCCTGCGTCTCACTTTGCCTTGCCTTCTGCAGTTGCACAATGGCCGCGAGTTCTTTGGCACCTTCCTCAACGGTCTGACGCAGTTTTTTTGCACGAGTCTCGTCGACGTCGATCGCGGTTTGCAACTCCTTTCGATCCTTTCCGTCTAGTACCTCGATCCGCCCAAGTTCGGTCTCCATCAACTCGAACTCTTTCTCGCGGCGGGCGGCCTCCGTTTGAGCCAGCACGCCGAGTTGAGAGAAGATGACCGTGCCCGTCAGGCTTTCCAGCACCTCGGCCCGTTCGTTTGCGTTTGCCTTCAGAAATCTGGCAAAGTCACCCTGAGCCAAGAGGACACTTCTTAGAAATCGATCGTAATTCAAACCGATCAATTCAACGATCTTCTCTTCCGCTTCGCGAATCTGCTGGGCGAGCGGCTCACCATTGGCGTCATAGACGTAGCGCTTCGCTGGCTGCAACGCCCCGTCAGGTTTCTTCCTCGCCCGACGCCGCTCCCATACCGCGCGGTAAATGCCCGAACGCACTTCGAACTCCACTTCCGCCGAGCACTCACCGCATCGACGTGTCATGACGTGCTCGGGATTCGAATCGGTACCGTAACGAGCCGCCTTGCCATACAGAGCAAGCGTGATGGCATCGAGAAGCGTCGTCTTGCCCGCACCCGTCGGCCCTGTAATCACAAACAGACCGCAGTCCGCGAGCGGCACATCGGTGAAGTCGATTTCGTGTCGACCCTTCAGCGAATTGAGGTTGTGAAGTCGGATCCGAAGGACACGCATCAGCCCATCGACTCTGCTTGAGAATGGAGATCCACCAAAATTGAAAAAGCATTCCCCAGTGACTCGCGATCCTCCGCAGTCAACTCATGCTGATCCAACAAGTGTTGGAAGACCTCTTGAGGCTTCTCCAGAAGTGAGACAGCGGACTCATCATCGCTTCCATCCGCCGCGGCGAGCCGCTCGACGGACTGGCTGCTCTCGCGAATGACCTTCAGAACTTCGAAATCACAATCTTCAGCGATCGCCCTGATCTGGTCATTCAGGTCGTCGCCCAAGGAACAGTTCTCAACAATCACTTCCACCCAAGTCGGTAGCTCGCCCGGTTCGGCGTCGAACGAGCGCATCACCGCTTCCAGCTCCGACTCAGCCGCGCGAATTTGGGCCAAGCGGCGAAAGACAGGGAGCTGGACCGACGACGATGTGAGACCATGCTCTGAGATATCGATCAACCTCACCTCCTTGATGTCCTCCGACTCGCTAAAGCTGAGGGCGATCGGCGAGCCGCTGTAACAAACCCTCTCGCTGGGCTCGCACGCCTGTGGGCGATGGAGGTGACCCAGCGCGACATAGTCGTAGTGACGTGAAAATGCTTTCGCCTGAATGGCACCAAGTCCTCCGATATGGATGCCCCGCTCGCTGCTGGATTCGCGGCCTCCCGCCACCGTCAAGTGTCCGGTCCCGAGCAACGGCACCGAGAGCCTCATTTCCTTGAAGGCACTCGCCGTTTCGTCGTATCGCCCTTTTATCCCAGCGACCAACTGCTGCCGAATGGTCTTGGCATCCTCGCCCGCGCGGCCGACGCGCAAGTCGCGGTCGCGCAAAAAGGGGACCATCGCGACAGCCACACGCGGCGCGTCTGCGTTCGGCAAGAGAGCAATGCGTTCGCTTGCGGAGTCCTGCAGAAATCCATGAACGTCCGTCTTAAGGGCTGCGAGCGCACGTCGCGGTGCCTCCAGCAGCGATGGAGAATCATGATTGCCGGCGATCACCAGAAGCCGACAATCAGATTGCCGATAGAGGTCGGAAACGAAGTCAAAGTAGCTCGCCAAAGCATCCTGTGGAGGATGTGAGCTGTCGAACACGTCTCCCGCTAAGACGATGGCGTCGACCTGGTACGACCGCACCGCAGCGAGCATCCATTCCAGGAATCGTTGATGCTCCAGAGCACGAGAACGCTCGTTCAGCGACTTACCGAGGTGCCAATCCGCGGTGTGCAAAACTCGATAGGAATTCGTAGGCTTGTCCGGCGACCCGACCACCAACTCGACTCATCACGCTTGTATCGAACCCGCCGAGGCCCCCCCGGCACGGGAATCGGTAAGGTAACGCGTGGCCAGCGGCAGCGGAACGCGGGCAAAATGCGGACCTATTTCGCCTTCTTCTTGGTAGCCTTTTTGGCGGCTTTCTTCTTGGTGGCTTTTTTGGACGTTTCGGTTGACGCTTCCGCCGGTTTCTTTTTCGCTGCCTTCTTTTTGGTCGCTTTCTTCGTTTGTGGCTCCGCTGCCTCGGTCACGGCCGACGACGAGGCGCCATCCACGGGGCCGCTTGGGCTCCATCCTTTCTTGATGTTGTCGGCCTTCCACTGTTCAAACATCTCATCGAGCTGTTCGCGGGAATTGCTGACTGCGACATCGCGCGAAAGCGGCGTCGCGCGATTGGGACTGAAGTCGGTGTAGTGCAAGACGTACCCCGGGTACTCATCCGCATCCGCCTCCTCCTTGTTCGTCTTCAACAGGACGAACTTGCGGACCATGGTTTTTCCCTTCGCTTCTTTGACGAAAACCTCTCGACGTAACAGTTCGCTTTTGGGGAGCGAGTACGACTTGGCGTCGATCTCAATCAGATTGACCGGCACTTGATCGGTCACTTGACTGACCGAGACATCGTCCGTGTGCGCCTGTTTGTCCTCGCGAATACGAATGAACTGGGGCGAGATCACCGTCGCCAACGGCAGTCGACGAATCACCTTAAAGCCTTCGTCGCTATCGAAGTCCAACACCATCCGGTTGATGTCGCCGCCCCGCGTCGTTTGCGAGATGATGTCGAGACAACTGATTTCGATCACCCACTTGGGCTGCACCATTTGGTACGCCACGTAGTCCGAGTTCACTTCCGCATACTCGCTCGCGACCACCATGTCCTTCAAGTCGCTCAGCATGGACCGCCGCTCCTGGTCGCTGAAGCCGCCGCCGACTCGACAAAGTACTTGGTATGAGCCGTCGCCTCGCATGACCGCGAGCAAAAGGTCGTGCATCATGCCCGCACGGTCATCGCTCGACTCGGTGAATCCGATCACCACGGCGTCAAGGTTGTGTCGGGGTTTGATTTTGAACATGCCGGCGCTGTCACTTCGCAGCACCACGCCCTCGGCGTCCTCCGCATCGACCCACTGGTCGAACAGTCTTCCGGCGTCCGCGGCATCCTTGATCAAGACAGTTTCGACGGGACGGACCCTTGACCCTTTTCCGAAGAGACTCTCGATGGTTTGCCAAGTGCTTGCGTATTGCTCGGCCGCGTCCTCACCGTCAACCGAAATGATGTCGAAGACCGCAAAATGCAACCGTTCGAGATCGGACTCGGATTGCGGTCCCCGCGCGACGGTCACGACGTCATGTACGCGTGGGCGTCGCTCGTCGTTGTGAACGAAAAGCTCGCCCGCGATCAACGCTTTCTTAATGCCGGCGGCACGGATCGCCTCCGCGGCCTCTTCGATCCATGGCAATCCGACACGAATGGTTCCACCGGGGTTGATCGAGAACGCTTCGCCGTCTCCGTACACGAACACGGTAAATTCGCCATCCACCTTTCGGCTGGCGTGGTACTCGGCGGCCGGAACCTTCGACTGAATGTCGCTACCGGAGAGCGGAAACATCCGACTCCCGATCAAGCGTCGATAGTCCTGTGTGGCGGCAAGAATGCTCGGGTCGCTGAGCATCATCGCATCGCCGACCCCATACTCACCAAGCTTGATTTCCAGACGCTGCTGGTCGACTAATTGCGTTGCCGTGCTCATTCTCACGTCTCCTCCCCGTCCGATTCTTCTTCGGTCGGTTCCGGTGTTTTCAACTCAAGATTCGAAAAGTGCAGCAGGAGGCAATACCGATCTCCGTCGGTGCGACCCTCCAGGAAGCCGCGGTACGGGGATCCACCCCGGCGTAGGATCAAAGGTTGGTTCGATTTGGGGCCAGCCCCAAGCAGCATCAAACTCTCGCGTGACTCCAGCTCTTTCGCCATCGCGTACAAGAAGTCATAGGTCAATCCATTGATATGATGCAGTTGTGACTTGCCAGAGAAAACGAACTTGCGAATCGCGACCGCCTTCGGGATAAACTTGCCCGACCAGAGAATCGGCGTCTCCGGCCCCACATTGGTTTCCGATACTTTCCGCGGCCTTTCCGCGCGAACGGTCCCGTCGGTGTTCTTGATCACTTCGATGAAGCGAACATTCCGAACGAGCCCTCGATCTTCGCCGACGTACACCCGACTGGTGTCGCTGAGAAATCGACCGACGTTTTCGAAATCAACCTCCGGGTCCGCTTCCACCAGCGCCCGAGAGACCCGATCCAGATTTCCGTGTTCCGCCAACAACGCGCTGATGTCATGGGCGAGCGTACTTTTGGCAACGCGGACGGATCGCGCTTGACGTCGTTGATCGTCCAACCACCGCGTTTGCTTGCTCGGCGAGACACTCTCGCTTGAGACAACGGCATCCCTGCCCGCTTCATTGGTGAGATTGATTTCCGGCATCGTGAAATTCTGCTTAGACGGAACGGAGAAAGGATTGAGAAAGCACTCGATTACCACGGCGTCAAATCGAGGTGTTCGATCAAATAAGAGCCGAGACAATCCGAGCAGAAAATCGGTCGCTAGATCATGTCGAAACTCATGTCATCCATGTCGACCTCGACTTCGTCCTCCGGAGCGGCCGACGCCGCTTGCGTTTGGATACCGATGAATTCAATGTTGGTTCGAGTCCCAACGACAAACATGATCTCGTCCGAATCACTCATCAGTAAGAATCCCGCGTCCGCCTCCAAGCCTCCGCGATAGCTGTACGGGAATCGAAAAATGGTTCCGCGCGCGAGTTCCGCTTTGAGGTCCGCGTGGTCCTCCTTGGACTCCATCGAATAGACCAAGCGGACGTTGTGTTCGAGATAGTCTTCGGGTGTCGCGGTGTCGAATAGTTTGATCGGAGCGGCGAACGAACTCGCGACCGGCTCGATCTCCTCACCATTGGAATCGACCGGTGTTAGCAATGACTTATCCGACCAGTTTCCGTCGGCATCCATCCACCCTAGGCCCGTGCCGCCTTTTCCGATCACCGTGCAGCCATCGCCCGCGAGCGTGGCCAAATCGCACTCGCTATCGTCGTCGTTGAGCGCTTTGACTTCCTTGTAGCCGTACAGCTTGCTGCGGTCCACTTTGCTCATGTTGAACGCGATGTCGCGATCACCCATTTGAAACACGAGTGGCTTCGGCATTTGCCTGATCTCCACGAATACCAACGGTCGGACGAATCTGCTGCAAAATACCCCCGCGCTCGACACAATTGGTCAAGAATCCCCGGGACAGACTCGATTTCATCGCCCGAAAGCCGACAGAAAGCGCGCAAACCGCAAAGCGTTTCGGACAGCGAGAAGCTCGACCCTCAGATTTCCCAATCCAATGCATCGGTGCAACCGCCGTCGACACCGAGCAGTTCGCGCAGAGTCGTCACCAAATCCGCCATTCGATAAGGTTTCGCAACAAAACGATCCGCCCCCGCCCTGCGACACTGATCAATCTGTTCCGTCGAAATGAAGCCCGTGACGACGACGATTGGCGTCGATCGCAGCGCCTCACATGCTCGAATCTGCCTGATCGCTTCAAGCCCATCAAGCTTCGGCAATTGAATGTCCATCAAGATCAGGTCTGGCTTGAGTTCGCGTGCCATTCGAACCGCTAGCTGCCCGTCAATCGCCAGCGATACCGCAAAACTCGTCGCCTCGAGGTATTGCTTTGTCGCCGCCGCAACGGCTTCACTGTCTTCCACGACGAGAACCATGGGCATCCGCGTGATCGTCCACTCGTCTCCCCGATCGAAAAAACCCGCATCGCGCAACGTAATCACCTCGCCAAGCGGAGGCCTTCGCATGCCTCGCCGAAAGATCATTCCTGGGATGTTCTCGGTGATCCGTCGCATTTGGGCCTGAGCCTTCTCAGTTCCAATTGCGTCGACTTCCGCTCGTGTTGTCCAACACGATGCCATCCCAGAGCACATCTCCGTTCTCACAACGAAAAGGTTGCGAGTACGCTTGAACCCAGCGATTGCCTTTCGAGGGAAGGATCAGCCTTATTTCGCAGACAAAGGGAGAAAGATGTTCAGCCGAGATCGCGAGTTCGGCCTGAAGCCGGTCTCGGTCGGCTTCATGGACGCGGTCCCAAACACGCGACATGCCCCCGACCGCATCCTCCGGCTCAAGTTCGAATAGCTCACGAATTCCAGAACTTGCTTACAGCAGATCGTCGCTTCCATCTGCATGCACGACGTATCGAAAGACCATCGAACGCGATAGTCACACGAGAATCGTTCCGTGCGTCCGAGACGAACAGCCGATCGAAGTGACTCCACACTGCCACGATCTTCCTGATGGACGTGGTTGATCAACAGGTCTGGCGACGTTGACAACTCCTTGTCGCGATAGCCTCGAATCCTTTTCCATTCCGATGAAACATGAACCGTCTCACTTTCGAGCATCCATTTCCAAGTACCGACACCACTGCCGATCCACTCGTTCGGACTGAAGTTCGACGCGACAGAATCTCCGTCTGACAACTCACCGCCACACGCTCCCGATGTGATGTCTGGCATCGCAAATCACCTCCACATTGTGCCCCATGTATCGCGACTGCTCTAACCGCCTGGCCGACGCGAGGGTCCACGAAAGACCGCCCCACACCGTGGTCACATCCTCCCATGGACGTCATTGAGCGTACCACGACGAAGCTCGGGTAAAAGATGCCAGTCATGCCGCTCGAATCGGTGACGTGGCAATCAACACCGGCACACAACCGCTGTGCTCAAATTGAGCTCTCGAGGAACCAATCCTCGGCCCCTCGTTCAAAAATCACCGTCTCTGGTTCGCCGGCGTCGTTTTCGCACGGCAAGGTCTCGGCAAGCAATCGAGACGCGCGGGCGGACTTCTTGCTCGGTGGGTGGGCAATCAAGTAAAGCGCCTGGCGGGCTCGAGTCATCGCGACGTACAAGAGACACAGATTCTCGGTAATCTTCGATGCCGCTTCACGACCGAAGGCGTCCTGCCAATCCGGATCCAGAAAATGCCAGGCTTCCGTCGCGACGTAGCGGGTGATCCCGACGGGTCGATCGCCGAGCCGCCGAACGTCGGCCACGCAGGATGATCCGCGTTCCACCACGCGGCCCCCGATCTCAGGGAGAAACACCGCGTCAAACTCGAGCCCCTTCGACTGGTGAATTGTCATCACACGGACAGCAGCCGCGCGGGCTCGCTCGACGCGCTTATCGCGTACCATCCGGACGAAATCCCGAACGCGCAGGGTGGCGTTGGGCTCGTATTGAATCGCAAGTTGGACCAGTTGCTTGAGTCGAAGCGTGTCGCGCGGGTCACAGGATGGGGCGAGCACGTCGCAGATTCGCTTGACCGTCCGCGCGATGCCCCACTCCGAGAGCGAATCCCGAATCGAGACGGGGTCCATGTCAGATGCACTTCTCAGGGGAGAGTTCTCAAGATGGAATGACCACCTTCCGTCGCCGGGATGCTCTGATCGCATCAGTGTCGAAAGCACCAGTTCGACCGGCGCGGAATCGATCAGCGGGTTGCCACCCTCCTGGCTCACGTCGACGCCGAGTTCTTCCAATAAATAGATCAGCTGTGCAACCGCCTTGTTGGTCCGAGTCAAGACGCCGATCGAACGGTTCGGTGCACGCCGATGCAGTTCGGAAATCCGATCGGCCGCGATCCGAAAGCACGCGAGGTTCTTCTCTTCCTCTCGACCTCGACCATCGATCTTGCGACTTGTCTCCATCTTCACGTAGCCCGCGAGCCCCCGACGCTCCGACTCATGCGTCGGGAACCGCGCGGAGAAAGCTCGGAGCGTCTGATCCTCGATGACCGCTCTGTCGTAGGGAGGGGCATCGGACTTGATCTCAACGATGTCGACTTTGCCGAGATTCTGAAACACCTCGTTGACGGTCTCAATGATGACCGGGCTGCTTCGGAAGCTCTTGTTTTGCTCGGCCGCTGTCACCTCGGGAATCTCCCGGTCGACCGCGTCGAAGATCTCGGCGACTCCTCCACGCCATCCATAGATCGCTTGCTTGACGTCTCCAACGCAGAAGAAAGAACGCTTGATGGGTGCAAGGAAGTCGTCGTCTCGATGCTCATCGGGGTCCGCCGCGCGCATCGCGAACGGCCTCAAGACCTGCCACTGAATCACCGACGTGTCCTGGAACTCATCGAGCAACAAATGATCGATCGCGCCATCCATTCGGCGCTCAAACGTCGCGTGATCGAGCTTGGAGATATGATCCGCCAGCCGCACCGCGACGTCGTCAAAGCCGATCGACCGAAGCGACTGCTTGAGCTCGCCGATTTCGCGCTTGTAGTATTCCAGAATGCTTCCGGTGGCTCGGTTCTGAGCCGACAACAGCGATAGCAGCTTGGAACGAACCGCGGCGTAGACCGCACCGATCGGCTCATCCATTTCGGGGGCGATCTTGGAGTTCCCGTACTTCAACGGAGTTCCCATCCGTTTGGACTTGGCATAGTTCACCAAGAGAGTCTCGCCGACGGCCGTTTTGAAAGTTCGCGACTCCGTCAACTCTGCCAGCTCGCCATACTTTTTCAGCAGATTCTTTTGCTTGGGCTCCGCCAGTCGGAAATCGGCCGCCGCATGAGTCAGAACTCGATCGTCGGGCTGCGTCGGTGCCTCGATCGTTTCCCAGACTTCACGTCCACTCAGGCGCCCCGTCGTGTAAACCCGGGAGACAACCGAGACCAATTCTCGCGCGACGGAACGTTTGGTTTCGCCCTTGCTCAACATCGACATGAGTGTCGAAAGTTCCGCGGGATCCAGAATCCCGATGACCGCATTGACGGCCCGCTCACGGAGCCAACGTTCCTCGATCTCATCGGTCAACCGCCATGCCGGGGGCAATCGCAGTTCAAACGGAAACGATCGCGCCAACTGAGTGAAAAAACTGTCGAGCGTGCAAACTCTCAAGCGGTGAATATTGCTGACGATCTTTTTCAACAGTTGTCGACACGCGCTCGCTGGGAGCGTCGCAATGCCGACCTGTTCTCGCAACCGCTCCAGCGCATCGGGCTGCTTCGGGTCGGCCGCATCGGCGAGCGAGATCAGAACACGGTCAAGGATCTCGCCGGCCGCCTTGCGCGTAAACGTCGTTGCCAAGATCGTTTCCGGCGCTGCACCTTGGAAAAGGATCTGCAGTAAACGCGCCGTCAACCGATAGGTCTTCCCGGTCCCCGCAGACGCTCGCACGAGCAGTGGCGGCAGATGTCCATCGCGAAAAAAATCCTTCTCCGGAAGCGACTGGTCA
The DNA here is from genome assembly GCA_038520195.1 of Planctomycetota bacterium. Lineage (GTDB taxonomy): Bacteria > Planctomycetota > Planctomycetia > Pirellulales > Pirellulaceae > Stieleria. The sequence goes on along the minus strand of JBCBLJ010000071.1, from coordinate 6,237 downwards.
ATCATCTGAGAATTCATGTCCCGCCGTCTCCAGTTCTTGTTTTTCTTCCGTCGCCAACAAGCGGCTCGCCACTCCCGTCTGCAGGATCATCTGGTAGTCATCGAAAACAACACGCTCCGTGGTTGGGGCAAAATCGCAGGACAGAATTCGCTTGACGCACTCATGAATCAATCGATCCGCTTCACGAAGTTCATCCTCCTTGAACTCGGCGATGTTCACCCGCGTTTCAGCCGCCTTGTCGCTCACGTTGAAGTACCCGAGTTGAATTGATTCCGCGTCGGCGTCGATTCCCAGAAATGGTGCCATCATGCGATACAGCGGCAACTGGAGATCGATCCACTCGAAGCGATTGGCTTCGACATCCCATCGCAGGTGCTTTTTGCGCGGCGGGGAGCCGTGGGTCTTGTAGTCAAGGATGGCCCAACGATCGGTCTCCGGGTGATAGTCGATTCGGTCGAATCTTCCGCGAAGCCCCATCTCGCGGTTTCCGACTCTCACCGCCGCCCCGTCGGCTTCGGTCACCGCCTTTTCGGTCGCGTGGATTCGCCAGCCCGCCTGGGCACGCTTTGATTGCTCCTCGGCGACGAACCGAAGTCGGCGTTCAGCTTGCCGAACCTGAAACCGGACCGCACTCTGTCCACGCTCGCCGAAACGTTGCTCCGCGTATTGGTGCATCGAATCCCGCATCGACTCGAAGATCTTCTCAGGGTCGGTGGCGTCCCGGTCGTCAGAAAGCCCGAATTCTTCGACCGCCGCGTGGACGAGATCCCCAAACTGATTCGCCGCCAACTCGACCGCCGAATCATCGAGCGGCTTGAGCTTCAGGACGTGCCGCAAGTAAAACCGATAGGGACACTCGAGGTACGTTCGAAACGCGGTGACACTGAGTGATTTCACCGGACACTGCTCGATCGCCAATGACGGGATCGGAAATTGAGACTCTTCGCAGTCGGTTTCCCATCGATGCCGCACATGCCGATTCGACGAGTGAGCCGGAATCAGGGACCGCATCCGCCGCGCGATCGCTTCTTGTGGGGCCGCCGCCAACAAACGGCTGGGCGGCGTCGGCGAACGATCCGCCGCCGTCTTTCCGACGATAAACCGAACTTCGCGTCGCGTCGAAATCATCAACTGCATCGCGTAGACGTCGCGGGCGTATCGGCGATCGTTGTCGGCGAGCCGAAGTTTGCTCCTCAATTGGCCCGGCAGAAACGGATCCCCGGTGACCGAAGCGGGGACGAAGGGGTGATTGAGTCCGCAAACGATCATGGCCTGCGCATCGTTGAGCGCCAAGTCAAGCCAGCCATGGATCGGGATGTCGTCGGGCGTCTGGGACACTCCGACGCGTAGATCGACGAGACGTCCCGTCAGGATCTCCATCGCCGTTGACGATGTCACCGGCAAGTCGAGACGCTCGTTGAGCGCGTGGAAACGACCGAACAACTCCCGTACCGTCGACAGTGCTTCGACAGTCAAACGACGATGATCGGCCGACTCCTGCGTGATCGTCGCAAACACGCGGTCAACGACGTGCAAGACGTGTCCACACCAAGCACCGATCGGCAGCCGTTTGGGTAAGTAGGTCGTCAGTGTTTCACCCAGCGGCGTCTCCTCAACATGCTTTTCTCGTTCCCGCAACGGAGCCAACCAAGACATCACGATGTCGCGAAGACGAGTTGCAACGGGAAAATCGGCCACCGCCTTGGCCGGTAACTCGTCGTCCAGAAAAACTGGAAAATGGCCGGCCAGCATCCCGTCCAAGGCGACCAAAAAGTCCGGTGCCGCGTTGGCATCGTCGCCGTTCCGATTCGCCGTCTGTTCATCGGTCTCAGCGAGTTCGCACGTCAACCTGCGGTGAACATCACCGTGTCGGACGAATGCGGCCAGTGATTGCCAAGTCGGCCGGGCCAGCAAGACGCTTAATGCTTCAACGAATCGACCAAGCGCGGTTTCCGATACCGTCCAACCCAAGTGGCGGTACGTCGATCGGTCTGCGGCGTCAAGTTGCATCTCGATCGGAGCGACCTGCGATTCGTCGGTGACGCCAACGGCAACTTGGTTCGCAAAGCCGTCCTCGCGAAACTTCTCGACGACCTCCGCCACCGCTACGGCTTGGTCCGCGATTCCACCGGCAGAGATCAACTGTTCATCTCGCAGCGGCAACTCGAACTCCAAAAACCCGTCGGCGACAACCCGCCCCAACCAATCGAACCGAGAGGCCTCCGACGAGGGCGCCGCCACCAACGAAAGGACTTCGCGATTGACGTCGCGCAGCAGCCGCGCCAAGGACTCACTCAGATCACTGCACCCAAGCAATGCGATCGAATTCTCGGACCGAACCCGCCCCTCTTCGATCGCCTCCGCCCTTGCCAGGTGAGGGTCGCTCACGCCGGCTCGCGCCAGCTCGGTGTGAAACTGCTCCAGCAAACGTGTCAGCAGTTCCCAGCGTCTGCGTTCACTCGCCGTCTCCGTTGCATCAACGACGTCCGAAAACGAAAGGCATTCTCCCGCTAAGTCCGATTCCAGTCGACGAAGCGTCGACGCGATCTCCATCCATGCCCCCAAGGACTCGGACTCCGGCTGAACCGGCAGCAACGGCTCCAAGTCGCCCGGTACCTGTCTGCGTAGCACGCGGACCCACGCCAACGTCTGCTCGAATTCGATCGCCAGTGGTGTTCTCGGCTGATAGAGCGATTCCGCCAACTCACCGACCGGGATGATTTGCGGAGCGACCAGTTCAAGTCCGCTGGCGTCACAGTGATTCCCCAGAGCCTTGCGGAACCCCAGAACCGATTGCGCCGACGGCAAAACGCACGTCCATCCAGAAAGGTCGAGCCGCTCGGACCGCGATGGATCGTCGCCCCAAAAACGATCTACCAAGTACTCTGCCGCCGAGTGCGAAAACGGTTGGTCCCAACCGACAAACACCCGCTCGCAGTAAAACAAGTCGAAAAGTTGATTTGCTGGCATTTCCGGCCGTGGATTCCCGTGACTTTGCGAATGGTGTTTCATCGCAGCTCGTCCTGACACGTTTGGTCCATCGTACCGATTGGACCCGAACAAGGGAGTCTGGGTACCGGAAAAACGCTTCGACCGGGTCAACCGAGCGACCCGTTTCGCTCGGCACAGGCGTGCGAGCCCCGAGAATCGTTAATGTCCTCCCGATACGAATCCGATAGGTAGACCATCGGACGCGTGCGATCACTCGCTCGCCGTCCGTCGATGTGCCAAGGGGGGCGCATCGTCCCGTTTGATAACCGACCCAGGGACGCGGCATGCGTGCAACAATCGCGAGTCGAAACGATCGACGCAGCAGAGATTGGAAACGAATCGCGCGCCGTGCGGTCCTGTGTGCCTTGATCGCTTCGACTTCGCCGTCATCCTTCGGTGACGAACCCGCCAAAGGCCCGATCCGCGCAAACCCGTACATCAAGACAGAGCCTTCGATCACGCGCCCCTCACCCAACATCCAGTTGGCGTCTGGGACCGCAATCACGCTCAAGGGTCGATCGCGCGACGGATTGTTGACCATCGGAGACGCGTCGACAAGAGTCCCGGATCAAAGTACACGAAGGTACGCGGCGGCATCGATGGCTCCAAACCCAAGCCTCCATCACCAGCACCGACCGAGCACGCCGATCACACCGATGGTCGGAAGCAACACCCCGCAGCGACCGGCGACGTCCGTCCTGCGAGTGCCCCAGGCAGCGCGGCCCGTCGGTACCGATGTTCGGAGTGAATCGCTGCCGATCATCCATTATGGAAATCACGAGGCCGTCCAGACGCTCGAAGCGCCAGACCGACTTGCACTCCAGAATGCGTTCGATTCGCAACGCCAGCGTGGACTGGTAACCGTCAACGAACCGGAGTCGACTGCAAAGGCCGCCTCGGGACCGCAACTCAATGGAATCTCGACGGCCCAGTCGACCCCTGCGGCCCAGCAGGCGCCCGTGGTCGTCTCCCCCGAACTGCATTCCACTCCCGCCGTGGTCATGCCGGTCACCGATAGTCGCGAGGGTGCGGAGTTGGTGAAGGCGACGCAGCCGATCTTCTTCTCGCTCACCGACGTCGAGCCGTCAACCGAAGCGGAGATCGGTGCGGTCGAAGCGGCTAAGGAAGAGATCGACGCCGAAGCAGAAGACGCGGAGTCGGTCGATACGAACGAGCCAATCATCGCGCCACCGGTCGAGGATGAAAGCACACAACCGAACGCGCCCGTCGTCGGTGAGCCACTCGAAGAACCGGCCGTCATTCAAACGCCCGTCGCCGAACCGTTCGTTCAAGCCAAACCGATCGCCGAGAAGAATCTCGATCCGGTTGAACGGTCGCCCTTGCCGAATGAATCGGCCGACAAGACGTCCGAGACGGACGAACTGCCTCCGATCCCTCCGCTGCCCAAACCGGTTGCGGTCGACGAAGAAGAGCCGCAGGCCCCTGGGTCCTCGCTCGTCCAGCTTGCCGAGCCTGTGAACCTATCGCCAATCGAGTCTCCTTCGGATCGGAAAGTGTCGGTCGCGAACGAGCCGACTGAATCAAACGTCGTGAAGTCGCAGCCCGTGAAGTCGCAGCCCGTGACTTCGAAGATCGACTCCGAACCGAAACCGCCGGTGGTTCGTTACAACCCCAACGTCGTGCGAAACGACCACCTGGCGAAGTATCGATCCAAAAGCAAACCCGAATCAAAACCCGTCGAGGATGTCCCGACCGTGAGGACGTCACGGCCTCCGGTCGCCGTCTCGGCACCGCCGGTTGCCGTCGAACGCTCCCAGACTGAATCAACACTCAGCCCGACCGTGGATGCAGTGGTGTCCAATCCACTGGAAAACCTGGCGAATTCTGTCGAGGTTCCGCCAACCGAATTGGCAACGAATTCAGAACCTGTGTTGCCGCCGCCGGCACTGTCGGCGGAGCCCGCAGGCGATCGGATGACAATGACGGGGCCGGCATCAACGACGACCAAGCACACTCAAGCAAGCGTGGTGCAGCAGGAACTGCCCGAGTGGGAACCGGAGGTCGCGACCGCCCTTGCACCGACCACTGTCTCGGTCGCTCGTCCCGAAAATGGTCGCTTCCTCGAAGCACCGAACGCACCCGAGCCGACCGTGAGCGGGCCGATTCCGGAAAGCCACGAGGGCCCGCACGGAGAAGTGAAGCTTCACCTCACCCGAGCGCAAGTTCGGTCCATGACCATCGGCGGCAGACTGAAACGCGTCAGCATCTCCAACAAGGACGTTTGCCAAGCGTTCGCGTCAAGCTCGAATCAAATCAAGTTGATCGGGACCGGCCTTGGAAAAACGAATTTAACCATCTGGGCCGATGTCGACCCGACCGAGCCGACTCGCGTTCAGACCTTCGTCATCGAAGTCACCGAGGCCGTCGATGCGAAAGGCGACAAGGTGTCCGAGAACACAAAGTTGCTGAACGACTCCATCGCACGAGCGTTTCCAACGGCGAGCGTCCACGTCCAACGAATCGGTAGCGACTTGACCGTCCGCGGCACCTGCTACGACGAACGAACGGCGAAACAGATCATTCGCTTGGTCCGCAAGAGTTGTCTCGTTCCAGTCAACGACCAAATCCGTATTCGATGATCGCGGCGAAGTCCCGATTGATTCCACACGATCCCATTGCCCTTTGACTCAAAGCGGAATTGTCCGCACCGATAGTCCACGAGGTTCGACATGAACATCCGTCTGATTCACTCTATCGCTTGGCGTTACGCCGCTGGGGTATTGGCGATTGCGGTGGCTTCCGCAACGTTGCTTACTGACACGCAGAGTGCTCGCGCACAGTCGGCTTTGACCGGAGGATGGCTCGCTTCGCCGTCGAAAGGGCAAACCGCTGCCGTTAACTTTGGGCCAGACGTCAAGGTTGTCCAGGCTTCGGACGTGCAGTCCGGTGGCTACGGCGGTCATCCGGGAGCGATCTCGCAGGCCATCGGGACCTCTTTCGGAGACCTCGGATCGATCAACGACGGTCAGGTACAACAGGTCGCGAGCTACTACCCCGCCTGTTCCAACTGTTCTACTGGATCCTGCAACGGAAGTTGCGGCCAGACATCGAACGTCTGCGGCATTCCTTGCATCCCGTATCGCTACGTGACGGTCGAAGGACTGATCATGGACCGAGGAAGCGACGACTCCTTCACGCTGTCCCGCAGCTTCCTGACCGAAGAGTTTGACTTCGAATGGGCACCCAGAATCACCTTCGGAAGCGTGCCCAACTGCGTCAACGGTT
>JBCBLJ010001032.1:0-2419 GCA_038520195.1 Planctomycetota bacterium | reverse complement strand
GGACGAGTTCTAATGGTGACGCCATCGGTCGCGCAGAACGGACGCGACCGACTTTAGAGCGCGACACCTCCGGGCCCCGCCTGAAATCCTCGCTATCCTGTACGCCTTGCGATGACCCCAATCACTTACCTCACTGGTGACGCAACCAATCCTGCGACACCTGGCCCGAAGATCGTCGCACACATTTGCAACGACATTGGTGGATGGGGAAAAGGCTTCGTTTTGGCGATCACGAACAGGTGGCCCGAGCCTGAATCCAGCTACCGCCGTTGGTATGCAGAACGCGATTCCAACGACTTCGCGCTTGGTGGCGTTCAGTTTGTTGCGGTTGACGAAGAGTTCTGGATCGCAAATATGATCGCGCAACACAAGATAAAACGCGGCAAAGATGGCACACCGCCAATCCGCTACGATGCCGTCGACGCCTGCCTCGAGCGGCTTGCAGCATTTGCTGTCGAGCATCATGCATCGGTTCACATGCCGCGAATTGGCTGCGGACTCGCAGGCGGGAAATGGGACCAGATCGAGCCCCGACTCGATCAATCCTGTGGCGTCGCTGATGTTCCGGTGTTTGTGTACGACTTCAGCCCCTAACCGACGCTTGCCGTTCCTGAAGGTGTTTGCCCGCCACCGTCATGAGAGATACAGGCGACGCTCGGAGAGAACGCCAAGCTCCGCTAATGGATTCGCGGTGTCGAAGACGCCATCATGCGTCAATTCCTGGGCTTCTACGCCCGCTGTCCGTGGCCACGAACAGACTTGCGGCAAGAAAACTCTCCTCTGTTCGGTCGCTTTGACGTCGCACAGTCGATTTTCTCGCTGTCATCAGCGGAGACCCATGCGATGTTCAACCGCCCTCGTTCTCAGCCGAGTCCTCCTGCTCTGCTTGAAGTCGTTTCACGATGTTGGGAAGCGTGGTGCGAAAGCTCACGACGTTTCCGTCTCGTCCGATCAGGACATACGTTGGCCAGCCGTCAACGAAGAATTCCTGCTCGAGACGTTCGTTCGTTTCCAGTTGGAGCCAATCGACGCTTTTGGCATCGATGAGTCGGTGGGCTTCGTCGTGATCGCCGGAGTGAATGCCGATCAGTTGAACGTCGGCTTTCCACGCGTCCTTGAATTCGACGGTTTCGGGAATTGCCATCACGCAAGGCTCGCACCAATGGCCCCAGAAATCGAGAATGGTCCATTTTCCCTTTCCGCACAGCGAATCCAATCGAACCTCTTCGCCTGCAAATGTCTTGGCCTCGATGCTAGGCACGGGGCTGCCTTCGAATAAGCGTTCCGGCATTCGATCGCTTGACTTCACTCGTACAAAGCGGCCCTTGCGATCGACTTCAACGATCTCGTAGGGTCGTTGCTCGATCAGAAAAATCTCCCCCGCTCGCGCCGCAACGGCACCGGCCGATAAGCGGTTAGAGAGATGATCGTCGCCACGCGCGCCAATCACCAGTCGGTCACGGTCTCCGTTGTAGAGTCCGTCACAATCATAGTCGTGCAAACCAATCATGACGGACTGACCATCGATTTCGACGCCTCGAGTCATCGTGTTGAGACGCTGGTTGTAAAACCAGTAGTCGACATCCGCGAGCGCCAGTCCATTTGATTCATAGACCTTCAGTATCCTGCGAAATTGCTCACTCGTCTCGGAGGTCATTTTCGAATCAGATGCGAAGGGAATGAGCCGGATCGAGAATCGGGAACCGGGTTCATCGCCCGAGAGCGTCAACCGCGCGTGATCTTGATCGTTCCATTCGACGTTCGCCTTGGGATCGTCGGTGAAATCAAGGTTGTTGTTGTGATCGACGTAGAACTCGGCGCGATTGGACTCAAAGCCATTAACCAGCGCGAGTGTGTTGTTCTTCAACACACCCTTGCGACCGGAGAAATAGAGCCGCACGTAGCCAATGGTCTTGTCGCGCAAATGACTTGGGCGAAGGATGCGATGGGTCTCGCCGAGTACGTTGACTTCATCATCGTCGGAGACAAGAAACAACTGGGTCAGGCCAACGCCCTCGTCAGGCATGTATTCCATCTGCAACGAGATCGCCACAACACCATTCCGATCCTGCACGACATCCGAATCGGTTTGCGCGACAGCCGAGTTGGTCTGGCCAGACAGCTTTGGTGGGTGGATCGGATCGCCTACCGCCGAATACAGAAGGACCAGGCCCAACACGGGGTAGTGTGTGTTGCTGTTCCAGATTCCCATTATGACTCTCTCGCGATTGGCGAACGAATGATTCCCTACAGGCAACACGAAGCCGGGGGCAGAGTCTTTCTCGACTCTGACGTTTTTCTTCGGGATCCTCCAAGGCCCGCGAAAAGAGACGCACCGGCTCGCGATCAAAGCCACTGGAGTTCGGAGTTCCCACCAGCAACTGACGGCTTGACCAAGACTCGTGAAAAACGGAACGAG
>JBCBLJ010000802.1:0-3850 GCA_038520195.1 Planctomycetota bacterium | reverse complement strand
CAGAGTGCACGAAGGACACGAAGCGAGAGGGAGGGTGAGGTGCGGTTGAGGTGGTGCTTGGGGAATGACCCACGAAACCATCGAAAGGCATTAGGTGGGAGTGGGCGGCGGCCTTGTTGAAGAAGAGTCGAGTTTGAATGGGGATGGCCAATCAGCTGGTTCGTAGCGTGTCACGGGTGATCTGTCTTGACGGGTCAGCGCTGGAGAGTTTAAGGGCCCTTTTATGATCCGTACCGTTCTCTTACTGACTGCGCTGACGTGTTTCACGGGCTGCCGCATGAGCGCCCCGATCCACGTTTGGTCGCCACCCAGCCTTCGTTCGACGGTTGGGGATGCTGTCGTGATCCCCAAGTTGATCGGTCCACCGGAGCTGTCCGAAGCAATTCAACAGCAGCTGGTTCAGGCGGCACCTCGCGATAGGGGACGCCAGACGACACTTGTGTCTTCGGAGGAACTTCGGGATGCGAAGCAGGCTCCTGCGATCGCTCTGGTCGGCTACGAGCAAGTCGATAAAAGTGACTTGGCGATCGCATCGCTGGCACGGCGCGGCGGCATTGATTACGTCCTCCGCGGCGAGGTGTTGCAAGAGCGCGGCATTCGCGCGATCACCGAAGCTGACAAACGCCTGACCGTGTCCTGGCAGTTGACGGCGCTCGATTCGAGTGTGGACGACGAAGCAACCACGGTAGGACAACCGGTGGTCATCGATTTAGAGGCGGCGACCAAAAAGTTTCCCGACTTAGCGTTCATTCCCGATCCTCAAGTCGCACTGCAGACCGCCGTGATTCGAGAGACGCTGCCGCTGATCACGCCGACCGTCCTTCGTGAGCGTGCGATCCTCGAGATTCCATACGGCGCGCCCGGGGGACGAGCCATTCGTCGCGGCAACGCACTCGCGCGGGCGGGGCGATGGAACGAGGCGGAGCAGGCGTGGCGAGCTGTCAGCGATCGTCACTGGTACTCTTCTATCGCAGTTCACAATCTTGCGGTGGCCGCGGTCGCACGCCAGGATTTTCCTGAGGCCCGACGGTTATCGCGCAAGGCGGTACGGATGAAGCCATCGAAGCTTCACCAACAAACATCGCTATGGATCGAACAGACGCAGCGCGCCTATCACGAAGCATTCGACCTGCCCGATCCCGAGGGTGGTTGGTTTTTGACGCGTGATCCCGGGTAACGCGGGTTGTCGATTCATGTCGCGAATCTCGCCGGACGCTGATGAGAGCCGTTGGTGTGTCGGTTCACGGTCAACGAAGGCGACGTTGAGAACTCTTCACGGCGTCTCGAGTCTCGACTTTGTACTCGTCTCGTGTTCGCGATGACGTATGATGGTGGGACTCGTTTTCCTCCCGCGTAGACCCAGAGACATGTCCGAAGCTTCGGAATCCCCGCGAAGGCGGAAACGCAAAAAGCATCAGCCGGTAAAAATGCCATGGTGGATGCTGTACCCGCTTGTGTTGGGTTCCGTGGCGGGAGTCGTCTATTTTTTCCGACGCAATGACCCCGTTGCGGCCGGTGTCGTCGTGGTCAGTTTGAGCGCGGCTTTGCTGGGATTTCGAATGGGCGTGTCGACCATCGTTATTTCTCTGGCCGGTTTAGGTGTTGCCTATTGGTTGGCGCCACCTTGGGGGATACGGATCGAAGATCGGTTTGCCGGGCTCTTTGGGACGTCGGGGTTCACCAACCGGTGTCTTGCGGTGGGAACGGTCGGACTCGTCGTCTCACTGCTCATCGCGACGGTCGCGTCGATGTTGATCGGTGGATTGATGGCCCGGCGTCGACGCGTTGACGTGCTTGACCGCTATTTCGGCCTCGTTGCGGCGGTGAGCGAAGGCTTGTTCGTGGTGCTGTTGGTATTGGCGGCGATCGATCGATTCGACCTCGGCAATCGCCTCGGTGTTGCGGCGGCGGAAAAAGTTGCTGGCGCGCTCGACAAGAGTGCGGTGTTACCCTACGTCAAGCAGTTGGATCCCTTCGCGCGATTACCGATCCTGAATCGAGTCGGTGAACTACAGACTTCGATTCAGTACCTCCGCGAACCTCAGAACGTCAACGCATTGCTGCGGGACCCAAGGGTCGATGATCTTCGTCGAGACCCCGCCTACCAGTCGGCGATCCGAGAGCTGCGAAACGATCCGGTGGTGAGCGATTTCTTTGACCGAGGTGAGACACTGGATCGCGCAACGATGATCCGGCTGATGAACAGCGACGCACTGCTCGAATTGCTCGATCAAGCGGAGTTTCTCGATCGCGCGTCGGAGGTTTTGCGGGAGAAGGTTGCGGCGCCGTAGGATTGCGGCCCGCCGGGGGTCACTCGCCGGAGCCTGCGGTGAGGTTGACTGGCTCTCATCGACATGAAGCCTCTGGAATCCAGCGTGGCCGGCGCGTAGGCTTGACGTCATGCGTTACGTTGAATTGCATGCCAAGAGCAACTTCTCATTTTTGTGTGGTGCTTCGCATCCCGATGAGTTGGTCGCACGCGCCGCTGAGCTCGGTTACGCGGGTCTGGCGCTAACGGATTCGGAGACGTTGGCGGGAGTAGTGCGTGGCTACGGAGCCGCCAAAGACCTCGAAGCGTCTGATGGTTCGTCAAGCGACTTTCGTTATCTCGTTGGTGCAGAGGTTCATCCGGTCGACGCACCGTCAATGGTCCTTTGGCCAACCGATCGTGCATCCTATGGGCGGCTTTGCCAGTTGCTTTCGCGCGGCCGTCTGCGCCGGGAAAAGGGCAGTTGCGAGATACACTGGGCAGATGTTTGCGAGTTTGCCGACGGCATGGTCGCCGGCGCGCTGCCCGCCAAGCCAACGTCCGTCGGGCTCGAATCGGCGGATGATGATCGACAAGTCACCGCGAGATTTCTCGGGGGTGACTTCCGCGATGTCTTTTCGGACGCCGCGCACCTGCTTTGTTCCTTGCACCGCGGCGTCGACGACCAAACGTTGATATCACGGTGTATCGACTTGTCCGCCCGCTCAGGTGTCCCATTGGTGGCGTCCGGCGACGTGCACTATCACACGGCCGATCGGATGTTGATGCATGATTGCGTCACGGCGATTCGTAACGGAGCCACGATCGATCAGATACATGAGCAACGGTTCGCCAACAGCCAGTATCACTTGCGATCACTCGAGGAACTCCGAGCACTCTATCGGGAGATTCCCAGGGCGCTAGAGCGTACGGTCGAGATCGCTCAGCGTTGCGATTTCTCGCTCGCTCAGCTGCGGTACGAGTACCCCGAGGAGATCGCGCCCAATGGCATGACACCGATCGAACACTTGAAGCGTTTGACGTGGGAGGGAGCTTGCCAACGTTGGCCGGGCGGTGTTCCGAAGCGCGTGATTGATTTGCTCAAGCATGAGATCGAGTTGATCGAGGATCTGCGATACGAAGCCTACTTTTTGACGGTCTGGGACATGGTGCGATTCGCGCGGAGCCGTGGCATCCTCTGCCAGGGCCGCGGAAGCGCCGCGAATTCAACGGTCTGTTATTGCTTGGGGATCACAAGCGTCGACCCCAACCGCGCGGACCTTTTGTTTGAGCGTTTCATCAGTCGTGAGCGCAACGAAGCGCCGGACATTGACGTCGACTTTGAGCATCAACGTCGTGAGGAGGTGCTTCAGTATCTCTATGAGAAATACGGGCGGGATCGCGCCGGTATGACCGCGACGGTGACGACGTATCGGAGCAAAAGCGCGATTCGTGAGGTTGGCAAGGCTTTGGGACTCTCCGCGGATTTGATCGATTCGCTTTCCAAGATCGCGGGTAGTCACTTTTCAAGCGAAGCGGTGCCCGAGGGGATGGTCGATTGCGGCTTGGATCCGGCGTCGGAGATCGGACAGCGTTTTAGTT
>JBCBLJ010000657.1:0-4898 GCA_038520195.1 Planctomycetota bacterium | reverse complement strand
TGGCGTTTGGGCCGAACTCGATCACCCGATCTTCAACCTCGCTTTCGATGGCGACGGGCGGCTCTGGGCGACCACCGGCGGCGGGCCGCTTCTGGAACTGGATCCGTTCGACGGAAGCATCCTCGCCGAACACGGTGAAGGCCTGACCATGGGGCTGGCGATCGATCCGGTGAACGGCGACGTGATCGCCGGATCACGCTACGGTGTTGAACGCTTCGATCCGGTTACACAAACGTTTGAACGGCTGAGTCGTGATTTAAATGTTCGCGTCGGTAGTCTCGCGTTCTCCGATGCCGGCGAGTTGTACGCGGTGCAGTGGCCGGAACGTGACGCGGTGATCAAGTTCAATCCGCTCGGCCGCGCCGAAAACGTGCTCAGCTTCGACACTCCGATCGACTCGATCGCCTTCGGTCAGGCCGAAACGGCGCTCGAAGGGCTGCTGTTCGTGACACACAACACCGGCGACACAGGCTTTGGCCAAACGGTCAACACCGGCGAGAACAGCGAACTGACGATGGTCGACTTGGCCACGCTACGTCGTGTCCCCGTTGCTTCCGGGGGAACGCGCGGCGATGTTGTGACGACGACCAGCGAAGGCAAGGTGCTGGTGAGTCAATCCGAACAGGTCGACTTGATTAGCCCGATCGCGATTCCAGAGATCGTGGCCACCAACCCGGCTGAACAGACCGTCGTCGCATTACCGCTCGGTTTGGTCAGCGTCACGTTCAGCGAAGACATGTTCACGGGATTGGGCACCGAAGTGAACTCGGTGCTGAACCCCGGCAACTACGTCGTTCGTGGCGACTCGGGGCTGCCCGACGATCAGCAACCGGTCGTCACCGGAGTCCGCTATCACGAGCCGTCTCGCACCGCGTTCCTGTTTGTCGAAGGCTTCTCCGCCGGCGAACACACGCTGTACATCGGCAAGGGCATCGAAAGCATTGGCGGATTCTCGCTACCGGCCGGCTATGAAGTCCACTTCACCACGATCAGCGAGTTTTCGGCCAACGTCGACATCACGCTCAGCGGAACACGCTTCGATCGCGAAACACAGGCGATCAGCTACGAAGTCGAAATCGCGAACGTCGGCGACTACGACCTGCTGTTGCCGATGAGTTTGGTGCTCAATCCCTCCGATGGCGACATCACCTCCGCCGGCAGCGTCCCCGGCGAAACCGCGGTTCCGATCGCGGATGACCGCTGGCTGTTCAGCCTCGAAGCCAATGTGCCTGACGGCGTGCGTTTGCGACCCGGTGAATCTACGACCGCGAAGACCGTTCGACTGCTTGCTCCGAACAACTCTTCGGCCGACTTCATTCCAGGTTTCCTCGCGACCGCAAGTCCGAATCTTCGCCCCGGATTCGATTCCAACCCAGTCCGCTTTACCGCCGCAGGAAGCGACTACGAATACGACGCCGACGCGACCGACCCGGACGGAGTAGCAGTCGCTTACTTGTTGCATCGTGGGCCCGAAGGCATGACGGTCGATCCCGACACGGGAATCGTTCAATGGGCTGTCCCCAACGAAGTTGCCGAAGTCCATGACGTCGTGCTTTACGCGTTCGACTCGCGCGGTGGATTCACCTCGCAAGCTTGGACACTCACCGTCAGTGGCGGCAATCAAGCGCCGGAGTTCATTCGTCCGCCCGACGAAGCGTTCATGACCGAGAACGAGAACCTTGAGCTGTTCGTCGAGGTGCGCGACGACGACCTGGAGCCATTGCAAGTCTGGGTCGAAAACCTCCCGCCGGGGGCCTTCTTCGATCCGGCGACGCGGATGGTGCACTGGACGCCGGGCGAGCAAGCGGCGGGCATCTATCGCGACATCACGTTCGTCGCTACCGATGGAATCCACACCGTCACGCACGCGTTTGATTTATTGGTCGGCGATGCTGACCGACCGCCGATCATCGACGCCGCGCCCGACTTCACGCTCCGGCAAGGAAACGAGTGGACGTACCGAATCTCAGCGTCCGATCCTGACGGCGACCAATTGCTATTCACCAGTGACTCGCTTCCCGAAGGTGCGACGCTGGACTCGCGCGACGGCACGCTGCGATGGCTCGTCGGGTTCGATATCGAAGGCATGCAAGCGATTCCATTCACCGTTTCGGCTAATGGCGAATCGGTCGACGGCGAAGTCATGGTCGACATCCTCAACGCCAACGGCGCACCCAACTTCGATTCGATGCGTGGATGGTCGGTCGAAGAGGGCCAACAGCTGACGATCCGCTCGTTCGCCCTCGACCCGGATAATCCTGACTTCGTGCTGCCAAACCGACTCCAAGACGGGACACTCGACCCGCCGGGTTTGGTTTCGCCCGTCACCTACTCTGCTACCGGGCTTCCCGACGGTGCCGTCTTCGACGCCGAGACCGCAACGTTCACGTGGACGCCGACGTACGCTCAGTCCGGCGATTACTCCGTGCTGTTCGAAGCCATCGATGACGGCGATGGCACCGGGAACCCGGTCACCATCTCGTCGCGGGTTCCGATCTCCGTCCGCAACGTCAACCAGCGACCGTTGATCGACCCGGTTAGCAATTTCACGCTTGGCCGCGGATCGATGTTGGACATCCCAGTCTCCGTCACCGACCCTGACGGCGACAACATCACCCTCGAAGCTGCGAACGGGTTGCCGGGGCTTCCGCTTCCGGAGTTTGTCACGTTCACCGACAACGGAAACGGCACCGGCGTCTTTCACTTGGCGCCGGGGATCGGTGATCGCGGTGACTACACGCTGTCATTGATCGCCCGCGATGACGGCAACGGATTCGGTCGCGGCCGAATCGAGACGACACAATACGATTTTGTGGTCACGGTCGAGTCATCGAACGATCCGCCCGTCTTGCAACCCGTTTCGTCGGTCGTGGTTCTTGCCGGCGCCCTCTTGCGATTGCCGCTGAGAACCACCGACATCGATCAAGAACCGCTCACGTACTCCTTCAGTGGTCTTCCCGCCGAAGCCCGGATCGTCGACGCGGTCCTTTACGGCGAAGCATTGCTGAATTGGGATCCGACGGCGGCCGACATCGGAACCTACAACGTGACCGTCACGGTGACCGACGAAGGCAACGGTGATGCAACGCTGATCGAGTCTTCGTCGCAGAGTTTTGTCGTGCACGTCCGCGACAACAACATCACGCCGGTGCTGACGGTTCCGGCCAGCGAATCGGTTGATGAGGGCTCGTCGCTTCGAATTCAATTCACCGCGACCGATGCCGATGGCGACGAAGTCCGATTCGAGTCCGATGACCTGCCAAGCGGAGCAAGTCTCGATCCGTTGACGGGCCAATTTGATTGGACGCCAAGTTTCGATCAGGCCGGTTCGCAAACCTTCCACGTGATGGCTGGTGATGGAACGGCCGCAGATATCGAGCCTTTCACGATCACCGTGAACCCGGTCAATCGTTCGCCGATCCTGGCATTTCCTTCGCCTCAGTTCGCGCGTGAAGGTGTCTTCACCGAGTTTCGCGTCACCGGCGGTGACTTCGACGGAGGCGTACTCGATTTGGTCGTTAGCGATCTTCCCGACGGTGCACTGTTCGATCCGAGCACCGGTCGATTCCGGTGGCAACCGCGTTTCGATCAAGCCGGCACTTACAACGTGACGTTCACGCTGACCGACACCGAAGGACTGTCGGACACGATCACCGTTCCGATTGTTGTTGAGAATGTCAACCGCGCGCCCCAGATCGAGAGCCGGCATCATCAGGTGCTTGTCGGAAAACTGTTGGACTTCGCTGTCGCCGCGACCGACCCGGATGTCGACGACACCCTGACGTTCGCGGCATACGGTTTGCCCGAGGGTGCCGTCATTGATGCGGAAACGGGACGCATCACTTGGATTCCAAACCCAGGTCAACTCGGCCAGTACATCGTCGACGTGCGTGCCAAAGACGGATTGGCGGAGACGAAGCACAATCTCGTCATCGAAGCCGTCGCTTCCGGTCGGGTTCCCGATGTTCGCATCATCACCACGCCAAGCTTCCCGGCCCAGCCGGGGCAAGACGTTCGCGTCCAAGTCATCGCCGATGGCTTTTCGCCGATCGACTCGATCTCGCTCACGCTTGACGGCGTCCCGCTTGCACTGGATCAACACGGAGTCGCGACGGTGGTCGCCGGAGCTCCGGGAAAACAGACGTTGATCGCGACCGCGACGGATGTCGATGGTTTCGTCGGTGAGACCACCGAACGACTGCGTGTCCGCGATGCCGCGGACCGTGAACCGCCCGAGTTATTGCTGTCGCTTTCGGGAATCAAAACCCTCACCGATCCCGTCGACGTCATCGCCAACGTGGTCGACATCAACTTGGACGATTGGACCCTCGCGGTGGCTACCCGCGGGTCTTTGGACTACACCACGATCGCGACGGGCGAAACGACCGGTGAAGACTTGGTGCTATCGACGCTCGACCCGCGGTCGCTCGCCAATGGCTTCTACACGATGCGGCTGACGGCGCGAGACATCGCCGGTCGCCAGAGTCAAACGACGATCGACTTCGAGGTCAATTCGGCCGCGAAAGTCGCTGCCTACGCTCGGACCGATATCGACGCCACGCTGGATGTCGGTGGAAAGCAACTCGTCATCGCGCGGCAGTACGATTCGCTTCAGCAAAACGTTCGAGGATTGCTGGGCGACGGTTGGCGGTTCAGTTTCGGCGAGACGCGATTGCAGTTCGGCATCGAGCCCCAGGACCGGGGAAGTTCTCTCGATCCGGTCGAACTCGAGGCGATCGGCGTGTACTCGGCGGTCTCGCTGGGCGACCGTGTGTACCTTGATTTGCCCGACGGGACGCGCGGCGGATTCACCTTTGATCCGGTCCCGGTTCAGCCGTTCTTGCAAAACGAAACGCTCGTCTTCTACCAGCCTCGCTGGATCGCTGATGACGGCGTCG
>JBCBLJ010001012.1:0-2583 GCA_038520195.1 Planctomycetota bacterium | reverse complement strand
TGTTGTCGGGGGTTCGGCAACGTTCGATACGACACCGAACGACTTGTGGGATGCGCTGACAACACGGGCGGGCTGACCCTCGTGATTCACGTCCTTCACGACGCGGTAGCGGATACCCAGTGGATTGCTGAATTCCATCTTCCTTGCTCCCCGTTTGATCTCTTTCGGCGGCGGACTTAATTTAGCAATTCATTATATTACTCGCTTCTAATATTGCAACCGATGGAACTCCCCACCTCAGTGCGTGGGAACTGGCCGTCAGCGGGCCGGCAAGGGCAATCCCTCAAAACGACCTTTCCAGTTATCGAGGATCGATGGCGATTCCGAAATCGACTGCATGTCTCATTTGAAGAAACGGAACCGACGCCGTGCGCGCGCCGCTCGCAATGCCCATGCACCCGAGCCGGCCTTCTCGCGGGAGCTTCAACAGGCTGTTGACGAGGCGATGCGGGCGGCCGTTCAATCTCATGTTTCGGGCGACCTCGACAGAGCCGCCCAGCTTTATGCACAGATTCTCGCGGCCGCTCCGCACGATGCCGAGGCATGGCATCTCGCGGGCGTGCTCGCACACCAACGGGGTGATCATCACACCGCGATCGACCTGATCGGGCACGCGATTGAGGTTCATCACAAAACCGCTCGGCGAGACAACGCGGAACACCTCCTCAACCTCGGTTCGGCTTTGGCCGCTGTGGGCAAGACCAACGATGCGGTCACGGCGTTCCGACGTAGCATCGAATTGCAACCGACTTGCACCGCATGGAATAACCTCGGCAACGCTCGCAAGTCACTCGGTCACGTTGACGCCGCGCTGAAAGCCTTCGAGCTTGCGACCGCGATGGACCCGACCGATCCCAGGCCGCTCGCAAACCAAGGCGCCACACTCCTGGAACAAGGTGAACTTCAGGAAGCCGCACGGGCACTCCGATCGGCCCTCGCGATGGCGCCCGACTTGCTGGAAGCCGAAAACAACCTCGCCCTGGTCCAGACGCGGCTTGGGAACTTTGAGGACGCGGTCGCCGGTTTTATTACGGTGCTTCAACGCGCCCCAAAGTTGTCCGCGGGGTGGCGAAACCTGCGGAACTGTCTCAACGACGTCGGTCAGGTGCAGTCGGGGATCAGCGCTTACTCGAAACTAATTCCCGAGTCCAAGCCAATCCTTCGCGACGTCTTGCCTGTTTCGATTTGCCCGGTCATCAATGAAAGTCAGGCGAGCATCGACGAGTTTCGAAGTCAGCTCAGCGAAGTGACTCATCGGCATGTAGGTGCCAAGCTCTTGGAGAGGCACGCGGAGTTGCTGACACATCAGGTTCTGGTTCCTTTCTATCTTCCGTACCAGGGGCGAGACGACCGCCGGCTCAAGCAAGCCTATGCTCGAATGATCGAGTCGGACCGGTGCGCACCGCTTCATACCCGGTCCGCGCGGCCCGCGCGCGGCAAACTGCGCGTCGGCTTTCCGGTAGCCATGGATCGCCACCGAATCTTCCTGCGATTTATGCGTGGGCTCTTGGAGTACTTGGTCACTTGCGATGAATTCCAGATCGTCGTCGCCTGCCTGCCCGAGAACCTTCACGCGATGCGATCGGCTCTTTCCGAGCGAATTGAACTCGTCACGATGAGCGGTGACCTCCGTGAGTCGGCTCAGGCGGTCGCACAGTCCGCTTGTGATGTCCTCTACCACTATGAAGTGGGGACCGACACGCTGAATTACTTTCTCCCCTATTTCTCGGCGGCTCCCATTCAGGCCACGTCTTGGGGCATCCCGGTCACGAGTGGCATCTCGGAGATGGACTACTTTCTCAGCAGCGAGTTAACCGAGCCGCTCGGCGCCGAAGCACACTACAGCGAATCACTGATTCGCACCAAGACCCTGCCGGTGATCTATGATCGACCGGTGCCGCCGCCCCAGATCATGAATCGCGAGTCATTCGGCTTCGCCGAATGTGAGCGGATTTACGGCTGCGTGCAGAGCCCCTTCAAGAACCATCCGGACTTTGACGAATTGGTTGCCGGGATTCTGCGAAACGATGATCGCGCGCGTGTGGTGTTCGTCGGGGGCGCCCATGAAACGAGCAATCGTTTGCTGCGACGAAGGATGGAGCGATCGATCGGCGACGTGATCTCACGCGTGCAATTCATGCCTCGTTTGAACCGCGGGACCTTTGCGGATTTGATGCGATGCTGCGATGTATTGCTGGACACGATCCACTTCGGCGGCGGTGCGACCACCTTTGAGGCGTTGGCTCTGGGCATCCCCGTGATCACGTTGCCGGGTCAGTTCATGCGTGGCCGTGTGACGTCGGGGTGCTACCAACGGCTGGGCCTGGACGACTGCGTCGCACTCGATCCGCAAGACTACGTCCGTCGAGCGATCGCGCTGGCTCAAGACACCGACCGGAACCGCGACGTGCGAATCAAAATCAGCGAACGAGTGGACGACCTCTTCGAGGACCAACAGGCGGGAGCGGAGTTCCGCGATTTCCTCCATTCAATCATCACCGACGGTCCGCGGGAGGCGGCTTGATGAGCACGGAGACTCGATCGAGTTTTGCAACGGGTATTCACGCGGGCTTCAAACTGCCC
>JBCBLJ010000699.1:0-4450 GCA_038520195.1 Planctomycetota bacterium | reverse complement strand
CGATCAGCGAGATCGGCTGGTCGCAAGTGACGCCCTTCGACATGCCGTCGAGACCTGCCACGATGAACGGAATTCGTGTTCCGCTATCCCACAGTGTTTGTTTGTAGAGGGCTTCTTTACCGCCGACATGAAACCCATGATCGCTTGTGAGGAACACAACCGTCTCATCGGCCTGCCCGCTGGCTTCGAGGGCATCGAGGACGGTCCCGACTTGATCATCAATGAACGCGACGCATGCCATGTAGGCTTGGAGCCAGCGTTTGTAGAGCATTGGCCGATCTTCGTGCTTGAAAAGCATGTGGTAGCGTCGAAACGCGTAGAGCGATCGGTTCGCAAGACTTGGAGCACAATCCTCTAAGTCGCCGTCCCGGTAGCAAGCGGGGACAACAATCTTGTCGAGCGGAAATTTGTCGAAGTAGTTCTGCGGGGCATAAAGCGGCGTATGCGTTCGACTGAAACCGGTGAACAGGGCGAACGGTCGTTCCTGTTTCCGGTCGAGTATCCCAGCTGCCCAAGACGCATTGGTTTCGTCTGGCATCGGATCGCGGTCGTTGTCCGAAACATAACGCCACGGTTTTCCGGACAGCCGCCAACCACGGTAGCCCGGAACGTTCTGCTCGGGATCGGCTGGATAGTCGGGGATCATCGTCAGCGGGCCGAAGGTGTGCTCCCACTGATAGTCCATGTCCGGATCCGCATCGTCGGCAAACAAGTACATCTGCTGCGGGTGCGGGATCAGGCCACGCCGCGTGGCTTTGGTGCCGTCCCAAGGCCAGGGGCCGATGTTTCCGCCGGGGCCGCGGTCGGCGTAAAAGCCTTTGGGATCCTGATTGCCGTGATAGATCTTTCCGACCGAGTAAACATCGTACCCGTTGGTGGCAAGATGTTCGGTCAGTGTCATGGACTGGCTGAGGACCGCGTTTTGTCGATAGTCTTCGAACCAGTACAAACTCGACGTTTGCGGGTACAGGCCCGTCATCATGCTCGAACGCGAGGGAGCACAGATAGGATCGTTGCAGTGCGCGTTGGTGAAACTCACTCCACGAGCGGCGAGCCGATCGAAATTCGGCGTTGGTACCAACGGCTTCCCGTCGGGATGCAACGGCATGTCGTTCAGATCGTCTACGATAATGAACAAGACGTTCGGACGCGGTTGTGCGAACGCAACGGTGCCTGACAACAACACGATGAAGGCGATCAGCGTTTTCATCAATTGACTTTTCCGGGAAATGGCTGTGTTTCGGGGCAGAGACGCCAGCGTAACCTGAAGGATAATGGACTTCTCATGCGGAATTCTACTCTCGTCGCGGCCCTTCTCGTGGTCACCGTCTCGGTTCGTCAGCCCCAGCATGCTTGTTCGCAGGAGTCGCAGTGGATTCCCGAATGCACGATCGACTTGAAAGTCCCCGGCATCATGTCCGATGTGCTATCGAACGTGCTTTTACGGCGCTACGGAAAGCCTGAGACCGATGTGCGCGAGTTTCTCGTGCGACAGACGCCGAAGTGTGAGACCGGATACGAACTGGCAATGGCGGCGGCAAAGCAGTTTGGCTTGAAGGAGGCGGCGATGATTCAATCCGTTGAGGATTTTCGACACTGTAACTGTTCGCACGCCGGCGGCGAAGAGTTTTACCGGGCGAAGACGCCAGCGCTTTCGGAGAGCGATGGAAAGGTGTCGGATTTTGCAGAGAAGGTGTTGATTCACGTCGTGCTTCACGAACTTGGTCACGCCATTGTTCGTGAGTTTGATCTTCCGATTCTCGGCAACGAAGAGACGTTGGCGGACGCTTTCGCGACGCACTACTTGTTGACGGAACTCCCCGACCAGGCGTTTGAAGTTCTCGAAGCGCGCGTTTCCTCGTTGATGATCGAAGCCGGCGAATTGCCGCGTTCGCGTTGGACCGTGAAAGGAGAGCACAACTCGGACGCGCGGCGAGCGTACCAGATCGTCGCGCTCGCCGTCGCGGAGGATCGCGTCAAGTATTCCGGCCTCGCCGCATTGGTCCAGATGAACGAACAAGAACTTACGCGAGCGGTCGACTATGCCAGCGAGATACATCGCTCCTGGCGACGAATCCTCCGTCCGCTTCGCATGCCGCCGGGGATGGCATCGCGCGAAGTCCGCATCGGCGTCGACTCCGATTCACAATTCGCGGAATCACTGCACGGGGCCGCGATGTTTGCGGTGCTCGAAACGGCAATGCGTTCGTTCGACTGGCACTCCTCGGTCGCGCTCTACTTTGCGGATGGGGAGGATGGCGCGGGGTGGAGTCGATCTCGAAGGACCATCACGGTTCACGACGATTACATCCATCGATTCAACTGCCAGGGTTTGATTCACGCCCAGCGCATTCCGTAGTCTTCGCGAGCGAGCAATCAAGCAATGATGAATCGTCGACTCCGACTCGTGGGGTTTTGTGTGATAGGTTGCGGCATTAGCTCACTGGCGGGGCTTTGCTTGATGCTCGCCTTCGACTTGCCGCTGTTTGCTGCTCTGTTAGCGGCGGTAGCACCCGGTGTCGCTTGTTGGTTTTCCGCCGAACTCCGTGATCCGAGTCAGCTCGTGAAGATCGGCGTCTATGCACTGATCGGCTGGGCGCTGACGTTCGCGTTGCAACCGGTCATTTCGCAAGACGCCGCGTCGAAGGCCGCACGGATCGTCGAACTGCCACTCGTCGGTTTCGAATGGCACCTGGTGGCGAGCGTCGTTTCGACGTTGTTGGCTATCGTTGGGGCGGTCTTTGCTCCGATCGCCGACCCAAAACCTGTCGAGGCATAGGTCCTGAAAGGACCTTGCTGTCGCGAAGCCGCGGATACGAATTGGGGATGTTTGGGATTGATCACGCGAAGTCGGTGACTCACTTGCTCGCCGCATTTGCCTTCGCTTTCTTGCGTTCCATTTGCAAAAAGATCGGCACCCCAATGAGTGAAACGAGCAGGGAACCTCCCAACACGAGGTGTTCATCCAATATCGTTTGACTCGCATAGTAGACTTTGTCGCTGACCACCCCGTATTCGGGCATCGACAGCACCTCAGCGACAAGATTGGAGGCTTCATACGGGAGGTCAACGACGGAGGAGAACATCAGGCCAAAGACGGCGAAGGTCAGGAAAACGGATCGGGTAACACCGGTTGAATGAAAGACGGCGATGACCGCGACGGACAAGACGACGCCACGTACGAGCGGCATGAAACTTTTCCAAAACTCACTCGGATTCGCAAGTGTCATGAATGCGAACGCGCAATAAGCCACGAGAATGATGAGTGTCGTGAGCGAGAACTTCATGGTCCGAACGTGCGGTAGGAAGGCAAAAACACTGCGAGTCGTACCCCAAGGCTTCTTCGCAGAACGGTGGATCCACGGAGCACTGAAAGTTGTCTTCGACAAGCCGAGTTACCGTGCGTGTCATGATTCATCACTTGTCGGCGTTAGAGCTCAGGCAAATCGAGGTCCGGCAGATCGTCGCCAAGAAGATCGAGCAATGGAGCAAATACGCGTTGGAGTCCGTAGTCCATCCACTCCCCGATGTACCACCGATAGGCGCTGCCAATCGGTCCGGATGGAATTGCGTCGTTGAGTGGCATAGAAATTAGATGGCCGATTCGCAAAGCGACAGCCGTCGAGCGACTTGGCTCTGTAAACGTGTATTGAATCTCGAACATATTGAAAGGGCCTGACATCGCAACGTAGATCGGTAGCGTCGCAAGCATGGCCCAAAGAAACCGCCACGCGATCGACTGAGGTAAACGGTGTCGATGCAGCAGTAGGAACCCGAGTGGCACGAACGAGAAACATGCGACACCGATTGGTGGATAACGAGCCGTTATCGCAAAGAGCGCCGCGAACACGACAGCGATGATGAGCAGCGATCGGACCCTGAAACGCATGTTCATAAAGCCAGGACAGCACAAAGTCGTTGTATACAACTCCTGTCGGCTCAAGCCATCGTCAAGTTGGGCGCGAATTCCCTCGTTGCGTCGGCGGACCCGACGGAGGAAACCACGTCAGGAGTCCTGACCGATAACGTTCTCCCTTGAGAGCGACTCTGTGAGGTTGCGGACCTTGAGCCAAGGGAAATCTCGGTCGGTGGTCAAAGTCTCAACATCTGTGATGCGTTGCTCGTTATCGATGCGAAACGTCATTCGGCCGTCATTCTCACGGAATTCAACTTGAAGCATGCCCTGCGAGTCCACTCGCCAAGTGCCGCCGGCTTTCGCCAACGCTGTATCCTCGAACGTCTCCGCGGAACCATCTGATTTCAGAACGACATGATGGATGATCCCGTCGGTCCATTGCCACTGCCAGATACCCACGAGAAACCGAAGGCGTTTGGACGAAATGGCTGATGGTGATGGGTCACCAGCATCCTTTCTCGTTGATGGACGAGGGTGATCACATCCCAATGTCGTTGCAATTAAAAAAATCGTGAGAACGAAGTGCCGCGCCTT
>JBCBLJ010000217.1:0-10780 GCA_038520195.1 Planctomycetota bacterium | reverse complement strand
GTTCCTGTCCCCACCGAGAAGGCTGCGCAGAAGATCCGTGGCATCACGGTGGATCAACTTCGCGAAGAACGTCAAGCCAAGCGTCGCAATCCGACTGGCAAACGAATTCGCCGTGATGGTTGGCTTGCTCCACTGCGAATGCGAAAGAGCGCAGACGAACCAGAAGTCCACAAACGTGGCGTCCGGGCGAGCAACAAAGGCTTTCTTGATCTCTCGCTCGGTGACTACTTGAGATTGCTCAAGTGGACGGCCAAGCAACGCGACGGCAGTTCCGGGAAGGAGATCCCGTCTCACTTGCAAGGGATCGTCGCCCGGCTGGGCATCGATCTCTCGATGTGGCGCGACTTAGTGTGGAACTTTCAACGCTACTTCGGCCAGAGCTGCTGCGCCGGTTCACCGTCGTCGATGTCGGCGTTCGCCGATTCGAGCGGCCGAAACTGGGCAAAGGGGCAGCGTCAGGTCGCGGAGTGCTTCGCAACGTGATCATTTTCGCGACGCCATGCATTTGGTGACGTTACGGTGCGGTAGTTCACGACGTCGGAGGTGACGAGCCAATCACCTATCAGAATGTGACTTCGACCTTGCTTGATGAGACTCCAGGGAGTCGCGGCGACCACGAGGCCGAGCGACTAGGCTAGGTTCGGTGCTTGACGGGATTCACGCTCACGGCCAGGTGCAATTGGCGTCAGGAGTCGTCCTGACACTTTACCGCGCGAACAGTTTGAGTAGACCAAGAAATGGCAGCGCGAGCGTTCCCGCCATGAAGAGGAGGGAAGCGGTCAGGAAAACGGTGGTGAAGAACCGTTCGGCATTTGACATGACGTCCGAGTCGTCGCTCCCATTCGCGTTTGCATTCTCGGTTGTTGGCTCATACGGATTTCGCATGCCGTGAGTCGGAAGGGCACGGGCTTAAGAAACGCGAGCCGTTACCGTCCGCCGAGTTCAATTCGGCGTAGCGCGACGTCGACCACAAACAGCGACATGGCGGTCATCAGCAACCAGGGCCAAAGCGGCACTGGTTCGCGGGCCGCGCTTTCATCCCTTTCGGCGATGGCCTTGGGTGATGCGTCGTATCGTCCGCCGCTGACCTTTGCGATCCGCTCCAGCGTGGCTTCGGCTGTCGGCAACAATCGCAACTCATCGGCGTAGCCGACCGAGACTCCTCTCGAGGTCCGCTGAGTCGTGCCGTCGGTCCGGGTCTGGGCGAGGTCCAGGTGATACGCCCCGCGACGATCGGTCGGTATGGTCGCTTCGAATCGACCCGGCGCGGTTTGCACCATCTCGATCTTTTTGCGATCCAGCGTCGGATCAATGAGCGTCAACTCGGTCGTGGCTTCTTTGATAAAGGCCCCGTTCTCATCCACGCTGTCGAGCGAAACAAAGGTCTTGTCACCCTCGCGCCGTACATCAACAAATACGCCGCGGTTGTCCTCCTTTCGCATCGCGTGACGAATGATCTGAGCCCAGAACGCACCGAACTCGGGCCAAGTCAACCATTCGCCGGCCCAGCGGTTTTTGGCGTCGCTGGTGAATGCCACCGACATGCCAAGCCCGTAACGCCACCAGGCCAGCAATGGGTCGCCCGATTCGGTCGCCAGAATGAACTCAGCGGTGGGTTTGGGGCGTGTCACGACGTAACCAAGCAGCAGCGGCGACAACTCCAAGTCGACACCCTCCAGGACTTCGGTCGGCCGAACCGTCTGCGCCGTAAATGGCAACTCGTTGATCGCAGACTTGCTGGCCTCGACCGTTTCTTTGGCGAAGACCTGTGGGACCGCGTCGGCCGAATCGCAGAAGTAGTATCGCCCGCCGCCGATTTGCGATAACTCTTCGAGCAACGCTTCACTCGCGCCTTGCCCCAGCGCGACCGTGGAAAGTGTGATTCGATTGGCCGCCATGTCGGAGGCGGCACCCTGGAAATCGCCCGGAGACGAAACTCCATCGGTCATCAGGATGACGTGCTTGAGTTTCGCGGTGGCAGCGCGCAATGCGTCGAGAGCATCGACCATTGCGGGATACATGTTGGTGCCACCGGAAGCCTCGATCGTGCTGATCGCGTCCATGATCTGACCCTGGCTCGCCGTCGAACGCAATTCTGAAACGGTGTAGGCGGCGCCGTCAAACGCGATGACGCCGATGGAATCGCGTGGCCCAAGGAGTTCGACGGCCGCTTTGGCGGCGTCTTTGGCGAGCTCGATTTTTTGACCGCCCATCGACCCGCTCTTGTCGATGACCAACATCATCGCCAGCGACGGTTTCTCCCGTTCCTTCTCAAAGTTACTGCGGACGGGCAGGATTTCTTCAACCTGCGTACGGTAGTACCCGCCGAGTCCGAACGACTGATCGCCTCCGAGCATGATCAGTCCGCCGCCAAGGTCTTTCACATACAGTCGGATCAAGTCCATCTGCCGCATCGACATCGCCGTCGCCGGTACATTGGACAGAATCAAACACTCGTAACCTTGCAACTCCGTCAAGTCATTGGGGATGCCTTCGGGCGGTCGGACCTCGACATCAATGGATTGTTCGTCCAACGCCCACCGCAGCGAGTCCGTTTGGTCGACATCGATGTCGACCAGTAAAACTCGCGGTCTCCCCTGCGCATAAACAACGGTTTGCGATTCGTTGTTGTCGAGCAACGTGTCTTCGAAGCCGCGCAGTCTCGCCGCGAACGCTTCTTGTCGTTTGCCGAGAATGGTTTGTCGAAAGCGAAATGTATTTTCACCTTTCTTGATCTCGACGGTTTTGGGTTCGTCGTCACCGATCTGAATGTCGCCGCGGTAGAGATCGATGTATCCCGTCGTGTCGCGATTGCTGCTGACCACGACTTCAACAAAGAAGGGTTGTCCCTGCCGCACCTGCGTCGGCGCGTTGACCCGCGTCAATTGGACTTCCGGCTCACTGCGCGTCGGAAGCGGGACGGTCCAAATGGGAACACCGCCTTCGGACGCGGTCGCGACCACATCTCCGCCGCCGGTGGCATTGCCGTCGCTGAGCATCACAACACGTCGGACTCGTGATGGCGGCATCGAAGCGATCGCCGTACGCACGGCAGCTTCGAGATCCGTCCCGCGTCGAGACGCCTCCTCGGTCGAATCGGTTTCCTCGGGGGCTTCGGAAGCAGCCTCCTCACCGACCGACGCGTCGTCATCCGAGGGCAGTTCCGGCGATGTGTTCGCAGACTCAGTTTCGTCGTCTTTTGGGATCGGCCAGGTTTCGGAAAGCACGCTTGGCTTGCGATCGAATTCCATGAACCGCACGTCGGCGCCGCTCTCTCGAGCCGCGTCAATCGCCAGCTTCAAGTATTCATCCGCTTTTTCGGCCGCCGCGTTGTCGATGCTCTCGCTACGGTCGACAGCGAACACGATCATTTGCTGCTGCGTCATCCGCATCAGCACCGGCCCGGCGAGGGCCGCGACCAACAGCACCACGACGGCACCGCGAATCACCAGCGAGACACGTTTCTGCCAAACGGGAAAATCACTCAGAGATCGCAGGTGGTACCACGCAAGGAGCGGGATCGCCGCAACCAGCACGAACAACCAATTGGGGTTAGCCCACTGCAACGCTGTTCTCCCAAAGTTCTTGACCCATCGTCACGCCACCACTCGGCGTTGAAACAAAGCCCACTCGGTCAACACGAGGCCGCACGCGGCCACAATCAGATAGAACCACGGCGAACGGCTCGCCGGCGGCAACTCTGCGATCGCTACTTCATCGACGTCAGGAATCCGAAGGTCGCTTTCGTTGGTATCGCAGAGATTGACCGCGATGAGTGTTTCGGCTTCATTCAGCGTCGATTCCTCTTTGCCCTCGGTGGCCTCCGCCGTTTCGGTGTCCGTGTCGGTCTTCGGCTCGCCGGTTCGAAGCCCGTAAACACCAGCAATCTCCAAGGCACCCACCTTTGCGCGGTCCTCGTCAAACGTAATCAGTGTTTCGCCGCCGGCGGGATCGATCAACGTGGCGACTCCGTCTTGCTTTTTCTCTTCGGCGATGTCCCAAGCGACATCCGTCGCGATTCCGGTCGCGAGTGCCGGTCGAATTTCACCGGTCTCTCGGAAGAACCAATTCATCGCGTTGGTCATCATCACGGGAAACGCGATCCGCAGAGGAAGATCACTGGTATCCAAGTCGCAGGCCAGCATCAGAATCCGGCCCTGCGGTCGCTCGATCGAAACGCAGACTCGCGCGCCGCTTGCGGTCTCGAGCAAGGTCGTCGCGGCGCCAAGCGTCTCGCTGACCTCGAGATCTTTACCACCGGCGAGGATGACGTTTTGCAGTTGAACATGCCGCATCAAGGGCGAGGAACGCTCCTGCTTGGCGATGATCGGATTCTCGATCGCATCGCCGAGAACCCAAGCCGGTGCCGCCGTCTCGCCGTCGCCCAATTTTGGACCTGAACTGGCGACGTCCGCGATCAGCACGGGCCCCTCAGGAATCGACTCCGGTACGACGCCCGAAATCACCGTCAAGCTCGGCTTCTCATCGGCGTCCGCCTGCAAGACTCGCACCAACGGGAGCGATTCAAGGACCCGCTCGAGGTAATAGGACTCGGTGTCTTCGCCGACGATCAAACGAACCGGAATTTCAGGGCGTTCGGGGAGGACGGCGCGTGCCTGATTGTCGACTTGCAGCGCGTCCTCGACATCGATTTGGCCCAGCAAGACACCGCCGGCTTGCGATGTCCCATCGATCTGAGTCCGAAACGACTCGCCGGCCGCGATCGTGATCGGCACCACATCGACCAACGCCTCATCGAGCATCAGCGTCAAACGAGTCTCGGCATCCTCCTCACCGTAGTTTTGAACCTCGAGCAGCAACGAATAGCCGATCGGGTCGACCGTCGAGCGCCGAACCTGGAACGTCGTGATCGCGAGGTTGTCCTGTGAGTCGCCGACCCGCACCCAACTAACATCTTCCTCGCTCGCGGGGTCGTCGCGATCTTCGACGCAGCCATCGCTGAAGACAACGATGCGGCGTTTGCTCACATCGGCAGCGAGTCTCCGCGCGGCCGCGATCGCTTCGTCGATTCGGGTTGGTCCATCGGTGGGTTCGATCTCGGCCAACGCTTCTTGCACGGTGGGTGCGAAGTCCGACATTCCGACCCGCACCTTCACGCTTGTACCGGCGGTCACCAATGCGATGTTGTCACCGTTGCGAAGTGTCCCCGCGACATCGCTCGCTCTTTCGATCGCTCGTTCCAATCGCGTCCGTCCGGAATCGTCGAGCGCTGCCATACTGGCGGAGTTGTCGACCACCAAAATCAAATCCTGCCCGGTATCGGTCTGCGACTTCCACAGCGGGTCCGCCAGCGCGAAACCCATCAGCAAGACGAACGCGAGCTGCAGAAGCAGTGACAACCAATGACGCAGATTTTGCCAGAGCGAGCGCTGACGCTTTTGCTCGAAGATTTGATCCCAAAACAGCAGCGTCGAGACCGGACGCCGACGAAGGCGTGTCTTCAGGATATAGAAGACGACGATCGGCAAAGCCGCCAGCAACCAAATCAGTTTGTCGGGAGAAGCAAGCGACATCGTTTACCCCACCGCCGCGGTGCGCATCATCTTGAGTAACACGGCGTCGAACGGGATGTCCGTCGTCGTCCGCGTGTGTGTCAAACCATACTGACGACAATACGCTTCGACGTCGCGGAGGAACTTTTCGAAGAGCTCTTTGTATTGCCGAAGCTTTCGTTCCGTGACCGTCACTTTCTTTTCCGTGCCTGTCTCGCAATCAATCAACTGGACATCGCCCAGCAGATTCGGGTCGGCTTCGGCCGGGGTATGAAGCTGAATCACATGCGGCTCGAACTTGGCGTACCGTAGGCGATCCACGCCTTCGCGAAATCCGTCCTGATCGAACAAGTCACTCACGACGACGGCGAGTCCGGTGCGCGGCGCGCGGGTGATGAACTCACCGACACTCCGCTGCAGATCGGTCTTCTCACCACTGCATTTCACGCCTTCAAGGAACCGCAAGATGCTCAAGATCTGGTCCTTGCCGCGGACCAACGGCATTGCCGCTTGGATGCCGTCGGCGTACGCGTAAATCGCGACACGATCGAGATCGGCCAGCGCGATGTAGGCCAACGCAGCGGAAATCTGACAAGCGAGTTTCCACTTCGGTGCCGGATCGGCGTCGTCCCGTTCGACCTCCATGCTTTGCGAGGCATCGATCAACACATAGACGTGCAGGTCTTCTTCTTCTTGGAAACGCTTCAAGAGCAAGTCGCCGTGTCGCGCGTAAACATTCCAATCCAAGTAGCGAAGGTCGTCTCCGTGGATGTACTCGCGGTGGTCGGCGAACTCGATGCCGCCACCGGTCTGCATGGTGCGGCGTTGGGCCAGGAGTTGGCCCTGGAACATCCGCTTGCTCAGCAGTGAGAGGTACTCAAGTTGTTTTAGAAAGTCAGAATCGAACATGGCTGGGCGCGTTGGTTGTTAGTTGATGGGCTCTAAGCCTCGGCCACCTCTAGCCAGCAACCATCGCCTCCTGACCGACTTTCTCGAGCAAGTCATCGATGATCGAGTCGACCTCGATCGCTTCGGCCTGACCCTCAAAGTTCAGCATCACGCGGTGGCGAAGAACCGCGTGAGCCACCGACCGCAGGTCGTCTTTGCAGACGTGGAACCGGCCATCAAGAATCGCTTTGATCTTGGCACAAAGAATCAACGCCTGGGCGCCACGAGGGCTGCTACCGTAACGGACAAACTGACGGACCATCGGCGTCGCCGCTTTATGATCCGGATGCGTCCCCATGACGAGTAAGATCGCGTAGCGCCGAATCTCATCGGCGATCGGGATTTGACGCGAGAGATCCCGTAGCTGAACGACCCGCTCGCCGGTGATCACGCGATCGGGCGGCGCCAATTCGCCGGCGGTGGTCCGATCCATGATCGTTTCCATTTCCTCGGTCGTCGGAAATGGCACCATCAACTTCATCACAAAACGGTCCAACTGGGCCTCGGGCAATGGGTACGTGCCCTCCATCTCGAGCGGGTTCTGGGTCGCAAGTACAAAGAAAATCCCTTCGAGCAGGTGAGTCGTTCCCGCGACGGTCACGCTGTGTTCCTGCATCGCTTCGAGCAGCGCCGATTGCGTTTTGGGTGTCGCTCGGTTGATCTCGTCTGCCAACACCACGTTGGCGAATAGTGGCCCACGTTGAAATTGGAATTCCTTCTTGCCGTCGTCGGTTTCGACAAGGATGTTCGTTCCGATCAAGTCCGCCGGCATCAGGTCGGGCGTAAACTGAATCCGGCTAAACGGTGCCTCCAATACTTCGCTAAGTGTCCGCACCAAAAGCGTTTTCCCCAATCCGGGAACCCCTTCCAGCAGCACGTGGCCACCGGCGATCATCGCCGTCAACACGCCATCGACGATGGCCTCTTGCCCAACGATCCGCTTGGAGATCTCGTTTTTTAACTCGCTGTATTCGTCACGAAACTTTGCCAACTCGCCGCGAAATTCGGCTTCGTCTTGCTGCGCCATGTGTTCGGATCGCCGTGCTAATGTAAAGAACGGGGACGCATTCGTGCCGTCCCCACCTGCCTAGTGATAACCACTCCCTTAGCCGGATGCAAAATTTTCGTTTCAAAACCGGAAGTCAAGCCGCCGAATCCGTCACCGCGACTTCTGCTTGCGTTTCTTGTTGTTCTTCTTGTGGTGGTTGGCGACCATCTCGGTTTCGACACCTTTGTCACCCTGAGACCGCATCCATCGATCGAGCACCCCGCGAAGCCGAGTGATCTCTTCCGCGTAGCTTGCGTCGTCTGCCAGATTTGTCATTTCCAGCGGATCCTTTTCGACATCGTAGAACTCGATCTCGGGACGATGCTGATACCGTTGCACCACCCGGAGGGCGGCGGCATCGCCAGCGTCGGCGGCCGCTCGAATCGATCGAAACTCCTTTGATTGGGTACAGGCATTGGTGAATTTCTGATCATGCTGGAAGTTCACGATCAGTTTTCGCGTCCGCGACCGCACCGACCTGATCGGGTAGCAATCGTTGCCGTTGATAATCCCGCGCGTGGTCATCTCGCCGAAAACGTGCTGCTTGTGCTCCGTCGCCTCACCGGTCAGCACCTTCAAAAAACTCTTGCCGTCCATCGACTCCTCGGGTTGGCCGCCGGCGATGTCGAGAAAGGTGGGCGTCACATCGACATATTCGACCATCGCATCGGTGGTCGAGCCTGCTTCGACCTTGCCGGGCCAACGAACGATCATCGCCGATTGCAATCCGTTGTCGTAGCAAGTCCATTTCGCAAACGGAAACGAGTTGCCTTGTTCGGAGACAACCATGACCACCGTGTCGTCGGTGAGATCGTGCTTTTCAAGCATCGTCAGCAGTTCGCCGACTTGTGAATCGTAGTACGTGATCTCAGCGAGGTAGCGACTGAAGGCGTCACGCACTTCCGGGGTATCGGCAAGGTAAGGCGGCAGTTTTACTTCAGAGGGTGGATAGCGTGACGCGTCGCCTTTGTCCCAAGGCGAGTGCGGCTCGTTGCTGCACGCGAACAAGCAGAAGGGTGTCTCCGTTTCAACGCACTCACCGAACAGTTGATCGACGGCCTGCATATCCGGGTTCTTCTTGCCGCTGTATTCGAACGGGAAAACATCCCGCGGTCCAATATGCGTCTTCCCGCTTAGCGCGACTCGATAGCCCAACGGTTTGAGGAGGTGTGTGATGTTCGTGACATCGCGATACGTCGCCGTGTGATTCGGGTAAGCTCCCGTTTTCACCGGATACTGCCCGGTATAGATGTTATGACGAGTTGGTGAACACATCGGCGCGCACTGAAAGCAGTGCGACATCTTCATTCCTTGGGTCGCCAATCGATCAATATTCGGCGTGTGGGCCTGACCACCGTAGCAGCCGATGTCTCGGAACGTGCAGTCGTCGGCGATCACGAACAAGAAGTTGGTCCGCTCGGCGGATGCCGCGGACAACGCCGCGACCAGAAAGGCGGCGAGAGGAAAAGCAATTCGGAAGAACATCGTTCGCTTTGCGGAAGGAGGATCGGGAGCAAGCCGGCAAGCGTTCGCAGATCGATGAGCGAATCGGTATCGACCATCGACACGGTCAATTCGCGGCTCGCCAAATTGACTCTTTGCCGGCCCGCCGGTCGTTGGGTGCAATGATGTCGGGCGGTACGAATTCAGATCATACCTCAGCGGCGCACTCCGCTCGCGCCCAACGACTATGATGGCGGCGATTCGTTGGTTCTTGCCGGAGACGCATCGTGATGTCGCGACTTGCTGTACTTGTGATTGCTTGTTTTTGCCCTGCACTTCTTTGCGCCCAGGCGCCTCCGAACATCATCCTCGTGATGGCGGATGACCAAGGCTGGGGCGACATGGCTTACAACGGCCACCCGCATGTCAAAACACCGAACTTTGATCAGGCCGCCGCGACCGGCTTGCGGTTCGATCGGTTTTACGCCGCCGCGCCGGTCTGCTCGCCGACTCGAGCCAGCGTAATGACCGGTCGGCACCCGAATCGAATGGGTGTCTTCAAGTGGGGCTATCCGTTGCGGCCTCAGGAAACGACGATCGCCGAAGCGCTCAAAACGGTGGGCTACACAACCGGCCACTTCGGCAAATGGCATCTGGGTTCGGTTCGCAACGAGAGCCCCGCGAACCCAGGGCAAAACGGATTCGATCGATGGTTAAGTGCCCCCAACTTTTACGACAACGGTTCGATCCTTAGCAACCAAGGTAAAGCCGTCCCGACCAAGGGAGAAAGTTCAATGGTCGCCGCCGATGCCGCGCTGGAGTGGATCGATTCAGTCGATGAAGACAAGCCGTTTCTCGCCGTCGTTTGGTTTGGTTCGCCACATGGGCCTCACCGCGCCGCCGAACAAGATCGTGCGCTCTACGACGATCTACCCAAGAACATGCAACACTTTCTCGGCGAGATCACGGGCATGGATCGCGCATTCGGAAAAATTCGCGATGGGCTCAATGAACGTGGTGTCCGCGACAACACGCTTCTCTGGTACTGCAGCGACAACGGCGGGCTACCCAAAGTTGGATCGACCGGAGGCCGGGCAAACAAAGGAAGTGTCTACGACGGAGGGTTACTCGTGCCGGCCATCCTCGAGTGGCCGGCAAGAATCAAGTCACCGCGTGCAACAAGTGTGCGTTGCAATACGTGCGATATTTTCCCGACGTTGATGGACGTCACCGGCGCGAAAATCACCCGCAAAGTGCCACTGGATGGTATCAGTCTTGTACCGCTCATAGACGGAAAAGCAGCAAAGCGTTCCAAGGCAATGGGTTTTTGGGACTATCCCGCCAAAGGCATCAGCACCCCGTCCGACAAATGGATGACCGAACTCTACAAGGCGCAGCAGCACGGCAACGATTTGCCACCGCACGAGTCGAGTGTCGACGCGGCGAAGCTTCCAAATCCACGGTACTCGGATTCACAGTTTCCCGGCCATTCAGCGCTAATCGAAGGCGACTGGAAACTTCACCAAATCGTTGACAAACGAGGGCAAACGAAGTGGGAACTCTACGATCTCGCCAACGACAAGCTGGAAACAACCGATCGGATCGACGAACACCCGCGACTTGCGGGCGAGTTGAAGATCGAATTGCGATCCTGGCTGACTTCCGTTGTTGGCAGCCTCAACGGAGACGATTACTGAGTCGTCGTTCGATCGGATCAATCGCCCGAGGTCCTACCGCCGAGACGCGAAACATCGCAGACCGGGCGTGTTGAGATGTTCTGCGCGGCTTGATTTCTCGGAACGATCACTCGCGTCCGGAAGTTCGTTCC
>JBCBLJ010000769.1:0-4047 GCA_038520195.1 Planctomycetota bacterium | reverse complement strand
CATTCGACTCGATCAGCATCCGTTCGCTGTCAAAGGAATCGAGCCTGACCGAACCCGAGAGCGCTTCGCCGAACGAGACCGAGCTGTCGGTCGAGGCTGCCGAATCAAAGCTCTTGCTCGCCGACGCCCGTGTCGCATCGGTGAAAGCGGCCATCGCCGCCGACCGAGCTAAGTACGTCGATCGGTCGGAGGATGCGGAAACGCTTGCCAATCAAGCGGCCGTCGCCCAGGCTCGGCTACTCATACGAACCGCCGAACATACGCTGGTCGTTGGCAACGAAAAAGCAAAGAAGGACGCCACAAAGAGTCTCAAACGTGCCAACGAAAGACTCGCTGCTGCCGAGGCCGGAGCGACCGATTACCTTTCGCTCAAGGGAGCATTCAAGGCGTTGGAAACGCCGGCGGATAAAGAGTCGGACTACCCTCGCGTGTTTTCTCCCGTCAGCAGCGGACGTCGATTGGCGCTCGCACGCTGGATGACTTCCGCCGAAAACCCGCTAACCGCCCGCGTCGCCGTGAATCACGTTTGTATGCGGCATTTCGGAAAACCACTCGTGGAGTCCGTGTTTGACTTTGGACGCCGCGCTAAGAAACCTCAACATCATCGGATTCTCGATCTTCTCGCGGACGAGTTGATCCAGAGCGGTTGGAGCCTCCGCCACCTTCATCGATGGATCGTCACTAGCGACGCCTATCGATTGAGTTCCTCCACGCTCGGCGTTGAATCCAGCCAAGACAGCGACCCGGAAAACACACTCTATTGGCGTTCGAATTCTCGGCGCATGGAGTCTCAGGTCGTCCGGGACAGCCTGCTATACCTGGCCGGCCGGCTCGACACTCAAGTCGGCGGCCCATCGATTGATCCGTCGAAAGGCGGCAATCGACGCAGTCTTTATTTCCTGCACTCACGCGACCAGCGAGACCGATTCCTGAGCATGTTCGACGATGCGGACTTGATGCAGTGCTATCGCCGCAGCGAAAGCATCGTGCCACAGCAAGCGCTCGCGCTCGTCAACAGCAAACTCGCGATCGAGATGGCAACCGCGATCGCCAAGCGACTACCGCGTGATTCGAACCTGACCTTTGTGAACGCAGCCTTTGAAAGAATCCTCTGTCGATCGCCGCAGCGCGATGAACTCGCAGAGTGTCTCCGGCACTTTGAAGACTCACCCGATGCGAGGCAAGCACGCGTTCAATTCGTGCTCGCAATTCTCAATCACAACGACTTTGTGACCATCCGATGAATGGCAACTCCGTCCCATCGATTTCGCGCCGGACGCTCCTGCGGAGCGGACTCGGGTTTGGGTCACTCGCGATGACCGCGATGCTCAACGGCGAGGCACCGGCAGCTGAACTCGGGGCTCCCGACGGCAGACCTCACTTTGCGCCAAAAGCCAAAAGTGTGATCTGGCTGTTTATGCGTGGCGGCGTCAGCCACATGGAGAGCTTTGATCCCAAGCCTGCCCTCAACCAATACGCAGGCAAGAGCATTTCCGAGACGCCGTTCGCGGACGTTCAGGATCCGGAAAAACTCAAACGCGTCCGGGTGGTGGTCGTCAACGATGCCAATGGTCAGCAACGCAACAAGCTCTATCCTCTGCAAGTCGGATTTAGACGATACGGGGAGAGCGGCATTGCCGTCAGCGACTGGTTTCCGCATCTTGGTTCGGTGATCGACGACATCGCCGTTGTTCGCTCGATGTACACCACCGATGACAACCATGGCGCCCAAGTCCAGTTTCATTCCGGGCGACACATGCTCGATCCACGCGTCCCAACCATCGGAGCATGGGTGACGTGGGGGCTCGGGACACTGAACCAGAACCTGCCACAATTCGTGAACATCGGTCCGCGTTTTTTCGACAAGCGAGACGGACACTATCTCGGTCCAGCCTACGATGCGGTTGGGTTGAACATCGATCCTGAAAATCCGTTGGACTATGCAAAACCCGAAGGCGACCTCAGTGCTATTGGGCAGCAGAAGACCTTTGATCTCGTTCGCAGACTCAATCGGCTTGCCGCGCGAAACTATCCCGGTGACGCAGCGCTCGATGCGAGGATCAAATCCTACGAACTGGCGTTTCGCATGCAGACGGCGGTGCCGGACGTGATTCGATTCGACCAGGAAACACAGTCGACGAAAAGTCTTTACGGTCTTGACCAAAAGGAGACTCGGCCTTTCGGTGAGAAGCTTCTTGCGGCGCGTCGATTTGCCGAGCAAGGCGTTCGCTTTATTCAGATCATGCATGGCGACGGTGCGGCCGGTGCGTGGGATCAGCACAGCAACTTGAAAGCCAAGCATGCCGAGTTGTCGATGCAGGTCGACCGCCCGATCGCCGGTCTGATTTCCGATCTCAAGCAACGAGGGATGCTTGATGAAACACTTGTGGTTTTTGCCACAGAATTCGGACGGACTCCTGGATCGCAAGGTGCCGACGGCCGCGATCATCACCCCTTCGGTTTCAGCGTTTGGATGGCGGGCGGTGGCATCAAAGGTGGTGTAACGCATGGCGCGACCGACGAGATTGGCTTTCACGCCGTCGAAAACCCTCACTACGTGACCGACATTCACGCCACCTTGCTTCGTCAACTCGGCTTGCACTCTCATCGACTGCACGTCCCGGGACACCAGCGGTTAGAGCGGGACTTCGGGACCGTCATCGACGAGATCCGAGCATGACAGCTGTTAAAAGACGCTGGTGACCAATAGGAATGCGGCGAGCCCGAGCGGGTAAACGACGCCGACGTTGGCCATGTTCGAGCCAGTGAGATTGTCGAGCGCCTCTTGCGTGTCATTCAACTCGTCCAGCGTGCCTTCGCGTTTCGAGGCCGCGTACACCGCGAAAAAGCTGACCATCTCGGGGATACTGGTCACGACACCAAGTATCCAACCGGCGATCGCGGGGCGGATATTGAGCTGTTGCACGACCGCTGCCGTCGCGTCTCCCAAGAAGACTCCCGCAATGATGATCGCAACAAGCGCCGTCAGCCCGATGATCACACCAAAAGGAAGGCTTCCGACCGCGTGATGTTCCTCGTGAGAGTCGCCTGACTCATTCGTCGCGTCTGTCTCTTCTTCGGTTGACCGATTCACGCGAAAGTCGATCCACTGGTAGAGCGCGAAGAAGCCCAGCAACACCGGCACCAGGAACCAATGCTTGTCGAGTTGAAAGCTCATCAAAAGGATCGGAACGAAGATCGCGAGCGTTGCGAACGACAACTCATCGACAAAACGAAACCGTAGAAGCTCATTGAATTGTCGATAGACCAGCACTGCCGTCAGCATGAGCCCGGTGTTAATGATGTTGGAACTCGCGATGTTCCACAGCCCCGCGTCCCACACGCCCGCGATTCCGGCCGAAACGAGGCAGACCAATTCCGGCACCGACGTCGCGTAACCGGTCAACTGCCCGCGTGTTTTGGCACTCCAACGCATCGCGTTTGCCACTTCGTGAATGCCACGCAGCAATCCGTACTTCACGCTAAAAATGATGGCCGAGGCCGAAACAATCATGATCACTGCGGACATCGCTTTCTCCTGTGTCGGCAGTGTAACGCGACAAGCGGTGTTCCTTAAGTCCAGGCCGTTGCTCCGACAACTGGGCCGAAATGACACGCTGCGGTGTTATTCGCCTGGGGCGCTCGATGCGGCATCGCCAAGGTGCCGCCTCAAAAATGCAAACGTTCCCTCGCCGTGGATGGTATGCGGACCGTCAAACCACTCGATCTCGCATCGATCCGGGAGCTTAAGGCGAGCCGCATAGAGGTGCCGCACTTTGGCGAACTCTTTTGCCACTCGATCATCCGGCGCGACGCCGTCGAAGTGTCCCCGTTCGACCATGAACGGTCGTGGTGCGATCAACGCAGCCATCTCCGCATAATTGAAGGTCTTTCCAAGACCGAATTCAAAGATCTCATACTCGGGAGTACCCACGTAGCTGTAGCGTGAACGAGTCGACGCATTCTTCCACACCCAATCATTGAAGTCAGCGCTGCAAATCGAGAGGCAATAATCCGGAAGGAGCGCCGGAAGACGCATCGCCGACT
>JBCBLJ010000261.1:0-9631 GCA_038520195.1 Planctomycetota bacterium | reverse complement strand
GATCATCAACATCAGCGCCCCGATCGGTCGCTTCGTTGATGATCTCAGGCTACAGTCAGAGTTTGTCGATGAAGCGACCTATGGAACATCGGTCAGTGCTCTCTTGACCGATTTCGCACCGCCGGAAGGAACGGATTTTTCGCCAAGCGTCCGCCTGAAAATTGGCGAACGCGAAGCCGATGGGATCGTCCGTGAGACCATTGAAGTGGCCGGTTCTCAGGGAACGCGGCATCGGATCGAGGCGCTGGTGACGGGCATCAACCTCAGAGACTTCGAAGGAACGCAAGTCGACGAGGCAGGATTCGTTCAGTTGCCGATTGAGGTCACCTTCTTCAACGGGGACGGGATAGCGATCACGCGAACGTCGACCCTGCAAATACAAATCGCGGAGCTGATCAGCATTGGGTTTGAGAATCGAACGGGATTTAGGATCAATCTGGACGCCGGCGTGCGCACCCCCACTTTGATCGTCGATTTCACCAACCTGCCGATCGAGTTTCAACAGCGATTTGATAGCGGTGGCGACTTCGAGACCGTTCGGGCGACCGTCAACGTCACGGCGGAGGCGTTCTTCCGAAACGAAATCGATGGCTTGGCGCGTCTGGCGCTCGAGAAGCACTTCGGAGGTGCCGCGAACATTCCCTCCACGGTCGATGAGAATTCAGCGGTGATTCAGGAGGGCGATCAAGCCATCGGAATCGCGGTGTTTGCGTCCCGGGATGTCGCCGATGGGACGCCTCCCGACCAAGCCAAGGGCGCGAGAGTCTTCCAGCAACAGTTTGTGAACCGTGAACTCCAAAAGCCGTTTCTTGACTTTGACGGCTTTCTCGAAAACCTTTTGCAGTTCAGTGATGGAGAAGCCTTCGTTGAAGGTGGGCTACGAGCCAATCTGTTCGCGAGTGTCCGGGTCGTCAACGGCACTTCCACCGTCAGAGTTTCATCGCCGGATGGTTCTCTGGGTTTTCCGAATGTGACAACCCTCGAACAAACCACCCTGAATGCCGGCAATCGAACGCAGATCGCTGGCCGACGTTCGGGGCCGGCAACGCTGTTGATCGAGAGCGTTGACGAAGATCTTCGCTTCGAGCTCGACACGTTCGTTGCTCCCGGAGCGATCCCGTTGATTCGATCTGGCACCGACGAATTGGATGAGGACGACTTCTCGCCTCGTCCAGACGCCACCGTCGAGGAGCGAACCGTTTCTCTTGGTTTTGTACGCGGCGAGTCGGGCGTCGATCCACGCGTCGCCACGATCTTGCAGCAACTGAGCGGTGAAAACGACGCGGCGTTTAACCTCTCACAGGGCGATGGGGATGCGGT
This sequence comes from Planctomycetota bacterium, assembly GCA_038520195.1. Lineage (GTDB taxonomy): Bacteria > Planctomycetota > Planctomycetia > Pirellulales > Pirellulaceae > Stieleria. Next base: position 8,311 of record JBCBLJ010000261.1, on the reverse strand, counting down.
CACAACGGGTATCCATCGCGTCACCATCGATTGGGGAGACGGAGCATCGGACGACGTCGTGTTGCGACCCGTTTTGCCAGGCATCGACGACACGACCGGGTCTTCGGCGAGCGTTCAACACACCTTCTCGGCCGAGTTTCTGCGCGAGCTCGAGAGAACACGCACGCTGGTCAATCGGGAACTCCGAACGTTCGGTGCGATCACGATTCGTGTCGACGAAATCACCGAGGGCGGCGAACTGATTCGTCAGGGAGACGTTCGGCGACTCAACTACTTTGGCCAACGAGTGGTCCCAATCACCTTCGGCCCAGATGCCAACGACGCTGATACCCAAACGATTCGTTCGGAGATTCGAAACAGCTTCGTGGAGGAGCTCCCAGGTTCGTCGAGCGCGCCGAGGGAACTCTCGCAGATCCGCAAAGAAATCGTTGGGAGAAACATCGACGGATTCCGCTTTAGCTCGGGGCGTCTGGCCAACGAAGCCTTCTTCGATTTCACCGTTGACCTCGGAGATGGACGCATCTTTCGAGTCCTTCGTGACCAGACAGATGCCGATCAAGTTTTTGGAATCTTCGTTCGTCCCTTCGCAAGGCTGTTCCGCAATGCGGAGGCGACCGGCGAACCCGAGCGGATCCGTTTGGACGGTAGCACGATTGAATTCTCCGATTCGCAGACATTCGCGCCATTGGTCGGATTTGATGAGGTAGGGCACTACGAGATCAAGGTCTCGCAACCGGCCGGTCTGGTGATCGATGGACTAAGTGAGCCGACCGAGGAGTTGGTTGGCTTCACGGACCTTGTTGTCCTTCCAGAAGTCGATGTTGAGATCAACGCCGATGGATCGCTCTCGGGAACGATCGCTTCGCCGGTGACCAGTCGACGTGTTTTGGGGGACACTCGATTGCGAGTGTCCGCGATCGATAGTCCCAACGGAGTGCCGCCCATCGAAGTCAGCTTGGCCGATCAAGATGGATTCGAACTGACGCAAGCCTTCGTTCAGGAGTTCCTCGTCGCCGGTCGCCGCTTGCAGATCGACGTGCTCTACCGAGATGGCACCGCATCGGAGAACAGCCAGCAAATCGTCACCCGCGTCTTCACGCCAAATCCGAAGCAGGACATCGAAGACATCACGAACTTTGTTGTTGACGGGGACCCCATTCAACTCAACCCACTGATCGTCTCCTTTCAGCTCGCACCGGCGACCGTCGCGCGGGCCGAAGCGGCAACGAACGAGCTGCCGTTTCGTTTGACGGTCAGCCCGGGCGGCGGGTTGAATGACATCGTTTTGGTACGCAACGACGATACCGCCGACGGTACGTTCGACGTCGAAGGCAGCGACGTGTCGGTTCCCTTCTTCGCGGACGGCACCATCACCCTGATGGACGGCGTCTTCGGCACGGGGTTGACTGAATATTCCAATCCAGGCACGCACACTTTTCGAGTCTTTAGCGAGTGCTCGTTTGGTTCGACAGAGATCCGAATCGCCGATATTCCGCCATCCGTGGTGGACCCGCCGGAGATTGAATCCGACCTCTTTGGCAACATCACGATCACCGGTCGAATCGACGCTCAGCAGCCGGTTCGGATCAATGTGGATGCACCAAGCAACGACCCGAACGGTCTGCCGACGGAACTCTTCGAGGAGACGGTGGATGCATCCGGCCAAGCATTTGAAGTCGGGTTCAATAGCGGGGGCGTCAGAGCCGGCGACCGCCTCGACTTCAAATTCACCGAGCTGGAATCGGGGTTGCAGACGACCCGCATCATCCAAAATGTCCGGGTTCAAAAGAGAGTGTTCGATGTCGGGCTTGAGACGGAATTCGACGATCAGGGGGCCGCGAGTCTCACGCTGGATTTGAACGAGCTGCTCCGCGCTGCATTGGCCGGGGCCGAAGCACGGTTTGATGCCGGCAGCTCTGATGGCGGCGCGCCGATTGAAGCAACACGGTTCTCTTTCGCAATCCAACTCGGTTCCGAAGGGGCGACCATTCCGGTTGAAGCAACGGCCGCCGTCTCAAACAGGGGGCAGGCCGCGTTTGTCCGAGTGGGCGAAGAATCCTTCAGTTTTGGCCCAGACGAAATCCGCGACAATCGAGCCACTCTGAAAATCCCCGTGGCCTTTGCCCAGACCGGCGAAGTCACCGTGAGCATCTCGGACGAGGACGAGTGTCTTACAGGCAGCACGCCGGTGAACGTTCCCGAAATTGTCAACGTACCGTCCGATCTCTCAGCGACACTTCAACCCAATGGCACGACCCGGATTCTTGGCAAACGACCGTTTGGATCGAACGCCTCGATCGACCTGAACATCGGAGGCGAAGACATCGTCGTTGAGTTTGACGAAGAAGCCGCGATCTTCGCGTTTGACATCGAGGGGCTCCCCGCTGGCAACACGATCTCCGCTTCGATCAATGGAGGTCCGACCGTCGAGGCAACGGTCGAAGTAAAGCTTGGCGCTGATCATGCTCAAGTGCCGCTTCGATTCGTCGAAGACCCGGACAACCCCGGTGAACGACTCGTTGAAGTCGATTTTCGGAAGGCAGCGGAGCTGCTGTTTGCTGGAGTGAACGAAGGGGAACGATTTACGGTCTCATTCGACCTCGGACTCGTCCCCATCGTCATCTCGGGATCCGTTTCGTCTTCGGGGGAACGACTCATCGCAGCGGAAATCGAGTCTTTTGTTGGATTCGTCAATCTAGACGAAGTCTTCACCGTTCCCGCAGCCTTGATTGAATCTGCGATCAATCCAGTCGACGGACAAGCGGAGTTCAGACTTGACGATGTCAAGTTGTGCATTGAAGGCAGGACGGTGTTCGCGGTTGACGAGTCGGGGCGTCTGATTGGGCTGACCGCTTCGCAACGGATTCTGGTTGACGTCCCAGCGGGCGGAGAACGAACGGGAACCGGTAGCATTCAGTTCGCAACTGACAATCCAGCCAATCCAGACGTTTCGATCACGTCCACGGGACTCAATCTCATTATCGGCGATGTGGTCGTCGAAGAAGGCGACACAAGAATTGTTCCGGCGGCAGTTCTTGAGCAAAACCCTGAGTTCACGTTTGAAGACGCTGGCGGCGTGGGAGACAAGCGAATCGAATTCGAGATTCCGGATCCCAATGATGAGAATCAAACGATTCGGCTTGCCAGCGAGGTTTTCTTCATCGGAGCATTCGAACCCGAGCCTTGCGAAGAACATCCGTCATTCCCTGATGGTCGTGTCTTTGGCGGCGACGTCACCTTTGTCTTTGCCGATGGAAACCTGACGCTCAGCGGTGACGATGAAAACAATGGCGTCGCTGTCTTTGGAGACGAACGCGGTGTCGTGATTCAACCGATCGGCGGAACCACTCTCAACGGTTCCAGCGAGGCGGTCGTGATTGTCGAAGGCGTGCAAACGATCGATGGAGAGTTGGTCGTCACGACACTCGGACTCGGGGATGACTTACTGTGCCTGGAAAACCTTCGCATCACACGGACGACAGACATCACCAGCACGCCCGGCGATGACGTGGTCTTGGCCAGCGGCGTCGATTTCGATCAGCTCGTTCGATTGGACGTGGGCAGTGGCGACGACGTCATCGACTTGACCGGGTCGACATCGGACATCGGCTTTCAGGTCTCCCTCGGCGACGGAGACGATCTCTTCTTAGGCAGTGATTCGCCCGATTTCGTTTCGGGCGGGGCAGGCGCCGATACGATCTATGGCGCTGGCGGTGATGACCGCCTCACGGGAGACGCCGGCGCAGATGTCCAGCGAGGCGGCGACGGCAACGATACGTTCTTTTGGAACGATGGTGACGGACCGGATGACAATTTCGGTGAAGGCGGTGGCTTCGACGCATTCGTTATGTTTGGAGCCGATGGGGCAGCCGACGAGGTTCGGTTGGCACCCTCCGATGACGAGGGTGAGACCGGCGATGGGACGCACCCAAGTCCTGACTTCGATGTCACGACGACACTCCCGACCGCCTTCACGATCGAGCTTTCCGGTGTCGAGGTAAGTGACATCAGCGGCCTGGGCGGCAATGATCAGATCGATGCCAGTGCGATCCCCGACGGCCTGCTGACAGCATTGTCGCTCTCCGGTAACAACGGCGATGATGTGTTGCAAGGCTCCCAAGGTGCTGACTTCCTGGTCGGTGGTGCCGGTAGCGATGTTCTGATCGGCAACCAAGGGAATGACGACGGATTCGGTGAGTTCTTTTTCGGCCCGGATCAGGATGCAGATGAGCCGGGCGACGATCTGTTTATCTGGAACAACGGCGATGGAGCTGACAATTTCGTCGGCAATGAGGGCGCCGACACGTTTCGATTTAACGGGGCCGACGGAGCAAACGACGAAGTTGAGGTGACACCCGGAGGTGACGACGGCGACTTCGAGGCCGACGGACCGCTGGGGGCATCGGTTGATCTGATCCGGTCTCAGCCCACACCGTTTACCATCGAAACCATTTCGATCGAGAACTTTGAAGTCAATGGGCTCGGTGGGGACGACAGGATCGACGCCTCTGCATTGAATTCCGCGCTGTTGACGTCGCTGATTCTCGGCGGTGGCACCGGCAACGATGAACTTATCGGTTCGGCCATCGACGACACGCTTAACGGCGACGAGGGGGACGATACTCTCATTGGATTCTTGGGTGCCGATCGGCAGTTTGGAGGTTCCGGGAACGATCTGTTCGTCTGGAACGACGGTGATGGCCCGGACGACAACTTCGGTGGCTCGGGCGATGACACATTCCGCTTCAACGGCGCCGACGGAGCGGACGACGAGTTGAGAATTGCCCCGGCCGACGATATCGGAGCAGTGGGTGATGGAACGCATTCCAACCCCGACTTTGATCTCACACGTCGTGCGCCATCGGCATTCACGATTGAAAACGGAGACATCGAGAACGCGGAGATCAATGGGCTCGGTGGGGACGATGAATTCAACGTCTCATCGTTGTCGTCTGGTGCGGTTGACCTTCTGCTGTCGGGCGGCACAGGTGACGACACATTCGTGGTCGCCGACTTGATCAACAAGGTGATCGCCGGAGGGATCGGAACCGATCGACTGCTCGCCGAAGGCGACGGCGCCACGATTGATTTTGACGCGGCATCGGACGCCTCGATCTCCGGGATCAGCCGGATCGAATTGGATCCGAATGCGAGGAACTCGCTCAGCCTCGACCCCGAATCGGTCGCACGCGTCGCCGGGAACGACGCTGACTTGACGATTCGAGCCGATGCCGATGACGCGATCGACATTGGTGACGGGTGGGATACACAACGACCGCAAACGATCGACGAACTCTTCCATCAAGTCTTCGTCGTCGAGCAGCGCTCGATCAAGGTTTCAAGCGGCCGACCATTCCAGAACGTTGAATCACACTCCGACGTCAACGCCGACGGTCGCATCACCCCACTCGACGCGTTGCTCATCATCAATGCCCTTCGACGTGCCCGCACTTCGCCGGTCATCCTGGACGACAACCGTCCCACGGATGGCATCTCGGACTTCCTGTTCGAAGACGTCAACGGTGACGGGTTGATCTCACCTCTCGACGCGCTCCAAGTCATCAACGATCTGTCGCGTTAACGTCGACGGGTGTCTTCGATGACGAGGTTGTTGACGGTGCCAACAAGCCCACGGCTGGGGAGCCGGAAGATCGCCACCGTCGGCGACACGATCCTCGGCCTCCGTTGTTTCTCCCTTCAGCGTGAACTTCAAACTCGAACCAAACTCCATCGTGGAAAAACGAATGCTCTCTTCAACCGCCAAACCGATCTTGTTCCTCGGACTAGCAGTTCTTTTGTGCGACCCAGCTTCTTGCCGCGCGGGACTGATCGTCAGTCTCGATGGATTGGCGCTTGAAAGCGACATGCCGACGCGGATACGCGTTTTGGTCGAACACGATGGTGTCGGTTCGGTTCCGACGATTGACAGCTTCAGCGTTCGCCTAGCGATCGAACCCATCCTCGGGGTTGGCGGTGGTGGAGAGCTTCGAATACTCGATGACGGGGAGTCCCTTGACGCGAGAAACGATGACCCGGCACACGTCTTTGCCGGCAAAGGCAGTCTGCTATTCAGCACCGGCGTGTTCAACGATGACCAAGAGATCGAGGTGATCGATTCGGTCGGGCTTTTCGACACATCCGCCGTGCTCTCCGGCCCGAGACTCCTCACCGCGTTCAACCTTTCGGAGGACCCCCTGAATCCTCTCCTTGGCGGTGAACGTTTCCAGATCCGATTCAACGAGACGGACAGTGTCTTTTTTGATGGCAACTTCACTCAGATTCGACCCGACGAGATCGTGTTTCGAGCCGGTACGATCTCGACCGCTGTGCCGGAGCCATCCACAATGGCATTCGGTCTCGTCGCGATCGCTGCATGCGTGATGCCGCGGAGGCGGAGAGCCTCGTCGAAATGCCGATGTTCCAACGCGCATTGAACGGTCGAACTTCCGTTCACAGTACGCGGAATCGACTGAGCGGCGCGGAACCATTGGTCACGGGCGTGACGATGACATCCGCTCTAATCCTTGGCGATGTCAAACGATGACGCGACGTATTCGATCGAGAGACGGTAAACCTCAAGTCGGTCGTGGTCAAAGAGGGGTTCGGTCATGGAGCTTCGATTCGAGTAGGAGTACGCGCACGATGTCTTCAATGACAGAACTGCCGACGTCACCGGGGACGGCGGGTTGATTGTCCATTTGTAAACGCGCCATGCCGTCCTCCGCGTGTACGGCTTGGTTCTGCCGGATTGCAGTCAGTCATTGGTCTTATACAGCGGCATCTCGGTGGTGATCGCAAAGCTCTGTCCGAAAGTATCGACGATCTTTTCTGTATGCCGGAACTCAGTCAACGACAACCAATCTCGCAGTTGACGTATTATACGCTCCCACGTCGATTGGAAGTCGGTTAGATACGAATTGCAACGAGCAATCAATATGGCCGCCGTGCCGTTCAGCGGAAACTCCGCCCGCAGACCAGAATCGAACAAGTCTGTTGCTCAGAAAATCACACCAAGAGTCAGGATCGTGCCCCATCCAAGGTGATTCACCTTCAAGAATAGTGAAGAGTTCGCGCCAATCCTCTAATCCGCTACAGCATCCATGTGAGACAATTGCTTGGTCACCTAACATGATGCGTAATCCACCGCGAAGGGAATACGAATCCAGAGACGCGAGTTCATCCAAAATACGGTGCGTGTCGGTATGCGGCTTCAAATCAAGTGGATCGCAAAGTGATGCGACCAAAGAGCCAATCCCGTCATCCGATAGCGGAAGCGAAATTGGGAAATGCGTAAAGGGCGGCATGTCAAGCGTTGCCCACTGCCATGGTGGGTCAGTGTCCGGCCACGGTGCCTCCGCTGCGAGTTGAAAAAGAAGCTGACGATCAGTCACATCTCAAAGCCTTAGTTGGCAGAACGAAATGCGATCTATCCGGGCGCAGGAGGTGCAAGGATAGATCGTGGGTTGAAGTTTGTCGCGACGTTTGAGGGCGACGTGACGAGCTCGATTAGAACTCGTCGTACTGAGTCAGGCCAGCTGAATCGGCGCAAGTTGCGACCTGATGGACGCGGCTGGATGGGATGCTATGGCGTGGCTTCGCAACTGAAACTGTTCGCTCTTTTGGATGGTTGGATTCGCCGCCGGATTCGATGTTGTTACTGGAAGCGGTGGCGACGTTCAAAAACTCGGCGTCGCAACCTGATCGCTTTGGGTGTTCCACGTCGTTAGGCGATCCGCCATGCCCGCTCCCGCAAAGGTCCTTGGCACCTGTCCAAGACGATCACCAGCGGAGTGGGCCTGAGCAACGCTTGGTTGCAATCCCAAGGAGTACAAGGAGTACCAAGTGAAAGATTCAGTGGGCCGAGCTTGCTCCGCTTCGTCGAACCGAGTGCGGACCCGCACACTAGGTGGTGTGGGGAGGGCGTCCCGAAAGGGGCCTCCCTACCCGACTTATGCAACCCCACGCAAGGCATCAAGGGCCCAGCATCCACGCACGTGGATGGCGTCACTTCTGCAATGCTGAAGAAGCTCGATGTCATTGCATCCATCTTCGGATGCGGCTGTAGCGAGTTCGGGCAGCCGATCGTAGAGACGGTCGTCGTAGATCAGCTGGGCAAAAGCGCGGGTTTCCAATGAAACTGACGGTGGGGGATGGTTAGTTGAATCAAACGGGTTGCGGAATATGTCTCTCAGTATATCGCATTGAAGCAACTCAATTCGATCGTATTCCTTTTGCCAACGTTCTTCTGATTGATCGGGGTATGTGAAGTAGTACGCTCCATCTTTTCGGGCGTCATATGAGTAACCCACGG
>JBCBLJ010000260.1:0-9645 GCA_038520195.1 Planctomycetota bacterium | reverse complement strand
GCTGGTGAACCAACTCGTGTCGACGTGTGGCGACAGAGTCCGCTGACTGGGTTGGATAAAAGAACGACGTGGACTGTTGGTCGCTATAAAAGCCGGTCGAACGCTCAATTCCAGGTACCGAACGAGACAGTGTTCTCTGGTACTCATCTGCATCGCGGAACAACACCACACGAAGCTTCTTTCGCGAAACAACCCGCGATCCGGCCGCCAACTGCGATGCGATCGGCTGGTCGCGCGACACATCCTTCAGGTGCAGCGCGACTTGCGGTTGGCCCTCCCAGAAAGGAAAGAACACCTGCGTCCAAATCCAATAGACGCGCTCCAAGTCTCGTGCGACCTCGCGCCCCGAAGCCTCGTTTGCACGGCTATAAATCCGAAAATGCGGAGATTCGATCTGCTGATAGCTTCCGCTGCGCCAACCAAGCCAACGAGGCGCACTTCGCCCCCGGGCGACATTCAAAGTCGTCGATTCGCCGGCGGAAACGCCGATTGGGAGCCCAAGATATTTGCGCAGCCCGATATCGTCGGGGGTGGAAGCAAACTCGCGCCAGAGCCGATCGTAACTCTTCCAACCGGGGACGTCCCAAGGCGGGAGCTTCGAGTCAAGCAGCCGATCATAAGCCGTTTCGCCCCCAGCGGGCGGTGCAGGCAATCCCGGCGCAACAACGAAAATTCGATCTTGCCGCTGCGCGTTGCTCGTGCCGACCCACGTGACAAGGAAGAGGGCGACAAGCAACCAGGGATGAAGGAACGTTGACCGCAAGGGGCTGGGGTCCGTTTCGATGAGAATCAGCGCGCTCGTTTGTTTCAGCGCAACGTTCTAAGGATACACGGCAGCCGCGATTTACGGGCCCATCAAAATCAATCAGCGACAGCGTCGCCCGCGAATGCAGTCCGACAAACTGGTCGTGTTGGAAATCGACCGTAGGCGTGGCTGACTGCTAGTCATCTTTCCGCTCAGCGCAGCATCCGCCAGGCACCCCGATCTCCAGATAGTTCCTTCACGATGAACGATCCGTCTTCACCAGCGAAGACCGAACTTCTCACCGCCGGAGGTACCATCGTTACCGCCCTTGAGCGGCCCCTGGTGAGACGCCTTCACGGCAAGATCGCGTGGTGGCTCGTCTTCCGGTTCGCTCTCTTTCGGCTTCGCGGCGTCCTCCGCGATCTTTTTGGCGGCCTTCATCGAGAGTCCGATCTTTTGGCTTTCGCGGTCAAACGAGAGCACCTTGACTTCGACGTTCTGCCCTTCGCTCACGAACGCGTCCACCTTGGAGACTCGGTGGTGGGCCAGTTCGCTGACGTGGACCAGGCCTTCGATGCCAGCGGCGAGCCGCACGAAGCAACCGAACGAGGCGATTCGCGAGACCGTGCCGACGTGGATGGTCCCGACAGCAAAATCGGCTTCAGCGGAGTCCCATGGGTTGTCGAGCAAATCGCGGTAGGACAGCCCAATCTTTCCGGTCTCTTTGTCGAAGGTCTCGATTTTGACTTTGACCTTCTGCCCCACTTCGAGCACGTCACTCGGATGTTTGACGCGTTCCCAGCTGAGCTTGGTGATGTGGATCAATCCGTCGAGGGCACCAAGATCGACAAATGCGCCAAAGTCTTTGATGCTCCGGACCGTGCCCTCGAACGTGTCGCCGACCTGGATCGTTTCGAGTTGTTCTTTCTTCTTTTGTTCACGTTCACGCTCAAGGATGGCCCGGTGACTGAGCACGAGGTTGCCGCGACGCTCATTCGCCTCCGTGACGAGGGAAACCAGTTTCTGATCAACAAATTCACTGGCATCTTCGACACGGTATTCAGCGATCTGGCTGATCGGCATGAATCCACGGACGCCGCCGACCTTGCACTCCAGCCCACCGCTGTTGTGACCTGTGACCACCGCCTCGACGACCGAACCCTCCTCGAGGTCACTCCAATCCGCGACTTCGATGGTCGAACCGGGGATCGCGCAAGCGTAGAGCCCGTCGGCGCGATTGAAGCCTCGGACGATGACTTCGACCGGCGTCCCGACGGCGGGCTCTTCTTCAAATTGCTCGAACGGAATGACACCCTCGTCGGGACCGCCAAGCGCGACGTAAACGCTCTCTTGATGAATCTTCAAAACCTGCGAATTGACACGAGTTCCGTCGGCCAGCGGTTCTTTCCGATCCGGCATTCCCGCCGATCCGGAAAGCATCGACTCGACATCGGCAAGCCCCAGCTCCGCCGCCAATTCGGCTTCAAGGTCATCACTGAGGCCTTCACGAATGCTTGGGACAGCGACCTTTCCGGGTTTCGGCTTTTCCGCCGGTGTTTCCGATTGGGCGCCCTCCTTTTCGCCGCCGAGCCGCGGCCGAGGGGCCTGCTTCTTTTTTCTCGGTTTGGACTTCTTCTCCGCCTTTTCGATGTCTTCGGAGGACACCGTCGGTGAAGCCGGTTTCGCAACGCCAAGTCCACGGGCGGCGAGTGGGCCGGCGCCTCGAGCGATCGTCGACGCCGGTTCGACGGTCGCGTCCTTTTTCGATTCCGATGGGTCCGTTACGTCGCTCGGAGGAGTGCTTTCGGCGGGAACAGAATTGATGGCTGCCGAGTCTTCGCGACCGGCGGGCTGAGATTCGGTAGACATCGAGAATTCGATGGAAAATCGCAGTTAGAAGAAGGGATTTGGAATCAGGAGAGTCTAGCAGCGCGGCGGTTTTCTCGATAGTCTTCGACGTCCCTCGATCGATGAGTCGCGAGCGAGTGCCTGTCGCTTTTGCAAATTATCGCGATTGGTCCCACCCCTGGCCGGTCGTACCAACAAGACGCAAGCCGACGTCGTTGCCAACCTGCGAAAACACCGACGAGAGACAAGACGAAGTGGGGCGTGAGAAGGTGAGTTCGAGCCCCAGAAAGCTGAACTGGAGATGTCATGCCAGCGTTTGATGCGTTCGCGGCGCCACTTGCGTCGTCGTTTTCCACCGAATTGAGGGCCGCGATTGAAAGTGCCCCTTTATCGCCGCTGGGCGAGGGATCGATGCACGCCGCGCTGAAGCCATTGTTGACGGGCGGGATCGGTGACCATCTCACCGGCATCGGCCCATCGAGGCAAATGGAAATACTCAGTGGGCTTTGGCTCGTGGCCGGTGACATCTACGCGAGTCATTCGATCAGCCAAGACCTGCCGAGCGCGGAGGGAAGCTTTTTGCACGGGATCATGCACCGCCGCGAAGGCGACTTCGGAAACGCCAAGTACTGGTTTCGCCGCGTCGGATCACATCCAGTGTTCGAGCAAATCGCTCACGAAAGCAACGGCCATTACTCGGAACCCTTTGAGTTCGTCGACGAGTGTGCCGAAGCACGCGGAGAGGCCGTCGCTGCTTGCGAACGTTCGCAGTGGGTGGAATGGCAGGCATTGCTTGGCAGCTTGGTGAGTTGAGAGTTGAGAGTTGAGAGTTGAGAGTTGAGAGTTGAAGAAGAATCGAAGCGATGACGCTGGAACAATTCTCTCAGACTGCCGTTGCCGGTACTCTCAAAGAGCTTTCGTTCGACACGAAGACGCGCGAGTGAAACGATCGGCGGCTAGACCATCGGCAGACTCCCGATGAAGTCGAATCGAGTCTCCGACGCTAAACCTTGCTCATCAAACCGAGCAATTCACTTCGCTCCTCGCTCTCCACTCTCCACTAAAACTGGAATCCTTCCGCGTCTTCTTTAGGGGCCGGTTGGTAACCGAGCGGTTCCATGCTGCTGCCCGCTCGGCCTTGGCTGAGGCTACGAACGGAGCTTGAGTAGCCGAAGAGTTCTTTGAGCGGCGCATGCGCGGTGATAACCGTCATCGCGCCCCGAGTCTCGGTCGCTGCGATCAGGGCACGTCGTTGTTGCAGATCGCCGACCAGTTCGCCCATGTAGTCTTCGGGCGTCGTGACCTCGATCTTCATGATTGGCTCGAGCAGCACGGGGCCCGCCGATTCGAGGGCTTTGTCAAACGCGTCTCCGGCCGCGATGCGAAAGGCGACCTCATCCGAGCCACCCTCCTCGTTGATCTCCGCCTTGTAGGCTTCGATGCGGACGCCCGAGAGCGGGAAGCCAGCAAGTGTGCCGCCGCCTTCGGCTCGATCGCGGAGCTCTTGGATCGCGGCGTGTCGGATTTCGCCCGCGAGCGGCGTCTCGGGTGGCAAACGGTCAAAGACGATAGGTTTCGCCGACGAATCATCGAGCGGCGACACTCGCACGTGAAGCCTTGCGAACATCTGCGTCGCGCCCATTTGGCGATTGCAGACGCCGACGACATCGGCATCACCGCCGATGGTTTCGCGATAGTTGACGCGAGGCTTGTAGAATTTCACGTTCAATCCAAAGTCGCGGGTCAAGCGATGCTGGATGACTTCAAGGTGCAATTCACCCATGCCGCTGATCAACGTCTGACCAAGTTCTTCGTTGTCGACCGCGCGAAACGTCGGGTCTTGGCGACGAAGCATGTCAAGCGTTTCTTCGAGCTTCTTTCGGTCGCCGGTGTTCTCAGGTTCGATCGCCATCGAGAGGACGGTGTCGGCAAATGAAATGCTCGGCAACTCAATCATGGATTTGGAGTCGCACAATGTATCGCCGGTGATCGCGAATCGCGGGCCGATCACGCAACAGATGTCACCGGCGGACAGCGATTCCGTTTGGCCGTCACGATCTTTCTTGGAGGCGTGAATCTGCCAAAGCTGTGCGACGTTCTCTTTCTTTTCGCGATTAGGGCAGTAGACACGAGAGTTCTGTTTTAGTTCGCCGGAGTAGATACGGATCCAGTAGTTGTCGCCCGTTTTGGCCGGCAGAATCTTGAAGACCAATGCGCTGAAGGGTTCTTTCGGGTCTGGCTTTCGACGCAGTTCCTTGTCGGTCTTTTTCGGATCGACGCCCGAAACGGCGGGTCGGTCGATCGGGCTCGGTAGGTAGTTGCCGACGGCCGTCATCAATGGCTGAACGCCGATGCCGTGCAACGCCGATCCACAGAGTAATGGTTGAATCGTCTGATCGATGCAGCCCTTGCGGAGCGCCTTGCGAATCAAATCAATGGGCACTTCTTCGTCTTCCATGACCAATGCCATCGCGTCTTCATCGATTTCACAGATCGCTTCGAGCATCTGCTCTCGCCACAAAAGCGCATCATCCATCAGCTCATCAGGGATCGCTTTTTCTGTGACCTCTTTGCCTTCGGTTTCCGGATCGAACTCAAGCAGTTTCATCTCGACCAGATCGATGACGCCGCGGAACGGATCGTTCACATGGGTCGGACCTTGCCCCACCGGAATCTCGATCGCGACCGGGCGACCGCCAAGGCGCGGCGCGATGTCGTTGAAAACGTTTTCGAAGTTTGCGCCCTCTCGGTCCATTTTGTTGATAAACACGATTCGGGGCACGCTATATCGATCGGCCTGCCGCCAAACGGTTTCGCTTTGGGCTTCGACGCCTTCACGGGCGGAGAAGACCACGACGGCACCGTCCAGCACCCGCAAGCAACGTTCGACTTCGGCCGTAAAGTCGACGTGGCCGGGGGTATCAAGCAGATTGATGTTGTACTTGCCCCAATTGAATTTCACGCAGGCACTGAAGATGGTAATGCCGCGTTCCTGTTCCTCGGGGTCATCGTCAGTGTCGGTCGTTCCGTGGTCGACTCGCCCGACGCGGTGTTTGGCCCCACTCAGGTAGAGCATCCGCTCGGTGACGGTGGTCTTGCCGGCGTCGATGTGGGCGATGATGCCAATGTTGCGTAGGAGATCGATGTCGGCGGACATAGGGAAGTGGAGAGTTGAAAGTGGAGAGTTGAAAGTGGAGAGTGGCAGTTGAGAGCGCGGGTTGGAGGGTGAAAGTTCTGTTGGGATGATTGCGTCCTGTGACTTTGGTTGTAGCGTGGAAAACAAAAAACCGCGACTCGGCTTGAATGCCGGTCGCGGTTGAAGTCTTTCGATTGTGTTTTTCGAGGTGAGCGAGAAACGCTCACCATGCGAAGTGTGCGAATGCCTTGTTGGCGTCTGCCATGCGGTGGGTGTTCTCGCGCTTGGTGTACGCAACGCCTTCCTTCTTAAAGCCCGCCATGATCTCGTCGGCAAGCTTCAAATGCATCGGACGTCCCTTCTTGTCGCGAACCGCTTCCAACAACCAGCGAATCGCCAAGGACTGTTGACGGGTACGGTTGACTTGCATCGGGACCTGGTAGCTCGCACCACCGACTCGCTTGCTGCGGACTTCGATGTAGGGCTTGATGTTTTCGATGGCTTGCTCGAAGACCTCGATGGGCGACTGGTCGTCGCTTTCTCCGCGTCGTTTGATTTCGTCAAGGGCATCATAAAACACCTTTTGCGCAACGGTCTTCTTTCCGTCGAGCATCAGGCAGTTGATAAACTTGCTGGCGAGCATCGAATTGTGACGCGGGTCGCCTTTGAGTTGCTTCTTGCTTGCGGTAATCCGTCCCATTACTTCTTCGCTCCATAGCGACTGCGTGATTGCTTTCGGCCGTCGACGCCCAACGCATCGCGGCTTCCCCGAACCACTTGGTATCGGACACCCGGAAGGTCACGGACACGACCGCCGCGGACCAAAACAATCGAGTGTTCTTGCAAGTTGTGGCCTTCGCCGGGGATGTAGACCGTCACCTCTTTGCCATTGCTGAGCTTGACCCGCGAAATCTTACGCAGTGCCGAGTTCGGCTTCTTGGGAGTCATGGTCCGAACCTGCAGACAGACGCCTTGCTTCTGGGGGCACTTCTCCAGAACAGGCGACTTACTTTGGCTCTTCTTGAGTTTTCGTCGCTTGCGGACGAGCTGATTGATGGTTGGCATGGAGGCTTGGAAACGTGTTTCGTTACCGGAACGGTCGATTAAGAAGCGTGCAAGTATCGGGCCAAGCCATTTTCTGTCAAGGGGAAAGGAGAGGCGGTGGGCGGGTGGGAAGCTGAGAGTGGGAAGTTGAAAGTTGAGAGTGGGGAGCGGAAGTTGCGTGTGGGGAGCGTTGGAGAGGAGAGCAGGGACGGGAAGACTCTTGGGCGGGGGCGGGGATGAGATGAGTACGAGTCAGCGCAGTTGGGTCACCTGCGGGAGCGTGCGGATGGGAAGCTTAGGTAGCGTTTCCGAGAGGCCGTCGAGTGCGGCTAGGCAAAATCGAGCGTGTTGGAGAAATTGGGTGGGCCGATGGCGGTGGCGAAGTGTGAAACGGGAGTAGTAGATTGCCTATTTTGACAATTGAGTCAACTTGTGACGAGACGGCGGCCGCGGTCATCGCCGACGACGGCGCTGTCCTCGGGGACTGCGTCGCCACTCAAGAATCGCTCCACGAGCGGTTTGCCGGCGTCGTCCCGGAAGTCGCCGCCCGGGCTCACGTCGAGCGGATTCTCCCTGTCATCGATTCGGCGCTGGAAAAATCGGGACTCTCCCCGGCCGAGCTCGACGCCATCGCGGTGGCCGATCGCCCCGGATTGGCCGGGTCGTTACTTGTCGGTGTGGTGGCCGCAAAAACCCTTGCCGTGGCTTGGGGAAAGCCGCTGGTCGCGGTCAACCACCTGCACGCTCATCTTTACGCTTGCCAAATGGCGGTCGATTTTTCGGTGTACCCCTGTGTCGGATTAGTTGTCAGCGGCGGACACACGAGCCTGTATCACTGCGATTCACCGCTCGACCTGACCTATCTCGGCGGGACAATCGATGACGCCGCAGGGGAAGCGTTCGATAAAGTTGGCGCCATGCTCGGACTCGGATTCCCCGGCGGCCCGGCGGTCTCGAAGCTGGCGTCGGTGGGAGACCGCAAGGCCTACAGCTTTCCGCGGTCGATGCTGCGAGAGCCTGGTTTTCGATTTAGCTTCAGCGGCCTGAAAACGGCGGTGCGATACAGCATCGCGCCGCCGGGCGTTCGGGATTTTTCATCGATCGAGCTGGACCAACAAACGAAAGCCAATCTCTGCGCGTCGTTTGAGGCCGCAGTCGTCGAAGTGTTGGTGGAAAAATCTCGCCGTGCGGTCGCCGAGTACGCCGCCGGATGCTTGATCGTCGGCGGAGGTGTGGCCGCGAACCCGTTTTTGCGAGAGGCGCTCCAGGCGACGGCGAACGCGGACGGATTTCAGCTCGTCATCGCTCCAATGCCATTGTGTACCGATAACGCGGTGATGGGCGCAATTGCCCTCGAGAAGATCAAGCGTGGTGAATACGCGGCACTCGACCTCGACATCACCGCCGGTCTGCAGCGCGGATTTTGAAGCCGGCTTGCGGGGCCGGAGGACATGGCTGTCGAACACGACGCATCGCCCTCCCCGACGAGGGTGATTCTTGGTTGGTTCCCGGCGCGACGTTGGTCGGAATCGATCCATATGGGTGTGACAAACGGGACGTCGCGACGGTTTCCTCCTAGGTCACCGGTCGGGTATCCGACCAATGCACAATCCTCGGGCAGTTCGCGCCTCACAAGCATGTGGTTCCGACTCGCCACTCCCGGCGTTGTGACTACGCTGTTATCCTTGGGGCTGGAATAATCTGCTTACTTTGACAACGGATGCAGGATTTATGTCGGCTGATGAGACCGGGAATGGGGCAGAGTTAACGTCGGCCGAGGCGGGGCGGCTCAACGAGGCGAAGCAGAAGATCAGCGACGAGCTGGGCAAGATCATCGTCGGTCAGCAGGAAGTGATCGATGAAATCATGATCGGGTTGTTCAGCCGCGGTCACGTGTTGCTAGAGGGCGTGCCGGGGTTGGCGAAGACCTTGATGATCAGCACCTTGGCGCGAACGATGGACTTGGCGTTCTCGCGGATTCAGTTCACCCCCGACCTGATGCCGGCAGACGTAACGGGCACCGAGATCATCGAGGAGGACCGAGCGACTGGCCACCGCGATTTCCGGTTTATGCAAGGACCACTGTTTGCAAATGTGATCTTGGCCGACGAGATCAACCGAACACCACCCAAGACCCAAGCATCGCTGCTGGAGGCGATGCAGGAACGACAGGTCACGGTCGGGCGGACGCGTCACGCTTTGCCGTCTCCTTTCTTTGTACTTGCGACTCAAAACCCGATCGAGCAGGAAGGCACATATCCGCTGCCCGAAGCACAGCAAGACCGATTCATGTTCAAGGTCTTTGTTGAGTACCCGACGTTCGACGAAGAGTTCGAGGTCGCTCGCCGAACAACCGGGACCACGGTTCCCGATCTCTCGTCGGTTTTGGACGCCGAAGAGATTGAGCGGCTTCAGGATTTGGTGCGGCGTGTTCCGGTGAGCGACCATGTGGTCCGCTATGCACTTTCGCTCGTCCGTCAAACTCGCGTTGGTGATCCGGGCGTGCCCGACTTTGTCGACGAACTCGTCGGCTGGGGTGCCGGCCCACGTGCGGTGCAGTTTTTGATCTTGGGCGGAAAGGCTCGGGCACTCTTGGAAGGCCGATTCCATGTCTCCATCGAGGACATTCAAAAGTTGGCCAAGCCCGTGTTGCGTCACCGCATGGTCGTCAACTTTGCGGCCGAGAGTGATGGCGTGACAAGCGACAACGTGATCGATCGCATCGTGGCGGCGACACCGGATTCCGAGGACGAACTTTCGCGCGATGCCCGATTCCAAAAAATATTTGCGTCCTGAAGTCACGCAACGAATTCGTCGGTTGGAACTGACGGCACGGCGCGTGGTCGAAGGATTCTTATCGGGCATGCACCGC